>CALZDE010000032.1 GCA_945637225.1 uncultured Selenomonadaceae bacterium | reverse complement strand
GCTGTCATAGGAAGAAAATGCTTGTTGCATTTTCATGATTGAGGGCGTTATAAAGGAAGGACTTTGCTATGAAAAATAAGACGAAAACAATTTTAGGAGCTGTTTTATGTGCGATATTGCAATTTAATGTTGCAAATACAGAGGCTGGAGGTGTGACAAAATACAATTCTCTGTCTGAATGTGCTTTGCAGGCTGTACATCAGCAGGAAGATATTGACAAATTATCAGTATTAGCTGATAACGCTAAGGGCAGTATTGATAAAATGTATCTTCATTGGTCAGCTATGAATTATGAAAATGCTTACGATGATTATCATATAAATATAGGACGTTTTGGTGAAATACGTATTACCTGTAATGAACTGACAGAAAAGAAGGCACATACCTGGCGAAGAAACAGCAGAGCAATTGGTATAAGCATGGATTGTATGCTTGACGCGGCTTATAGGGAAGGTAAGACATATTGGGGACCATGTCCTCCGACTAATGCTCAAATTCGCACAATGGCATTAGTAATTGCGGTCGTGGCTAAGCATTTGGAAATTGATATTAATAAAGATACTGTAATGACACATGCGGAAGCGGCTATTATTGATAATTACGGGTTAGGGAGTGGTGATCCTGAAGTGCGCTGGGATATGCTTTATCTCATTGATCCTGATACATGCAAGGAAGTGCCTGGCGGTGAACTGCTAAGGGATATGAGCAGAAGAATAAAGTAAGAATTTTTAAGCAGGGTGAATTTTGTTTCATTCTGCTTGTTTTTATATTTAAGGCATGTTATAATATTATATAGATAAATTCGTGAATGATATGGAGGTTTTTTCATGCTGGAGCTTATTTGTGGTCGTGCTGGCAGTGGTAAAACTGCTTATTGCCTTGATACTATTCAGAAAGAACTTTTAGCTCGTCCTATGGGGCCTGCTATAATTTTGCTTTTGCCGGAGCATATGACATATAAGGTAGAACGTCAATTGGCGATGATGATGGCGGAGAAGGGTGCTGGCTTTGTACGGTGCTATGTGTATGGTTTTCGTCGTTTTGCCCAGCAGGTTTTAGCGGAGACTGGGGGCGGTTTGGAGCCTGGTCTTACAGAATTAGGCCGTCAACTTCTCTTGAAGAAAATTTTAGGCAACAAACGTGATGAAATGAAGGTTTTTGGCAAGGCGGCTCGTCAGCGTGGCTTTGCTAAGACGCTAGGAAAGATTTTAGATGAGTTAAAGAGCTATAGCATTTTCCCAGAACAGCTTGCTTCAGTTCAGGAAAAGGTGAAGGATAATCGTCTAAAGGGAAAGCTGGCAGATTTGGCAGTTCTTCAAAGTGAATTTAATGCACAGATGGCAGGGCGTTTTCAGGATAAGGGTGATATGCTGAACCGTCTCATTGAAAAAATCCCTGTTTCTGATATTGTCAAGGGTGCAGAGGTATGGCTGGATGGCTTCTTGTTTTTTAATCCTCAGGAGAGATTAATTCTGCAGGGGCTTATTAATCATGCGGAAAATGTTCATGTTACTCTGACCTTAGAGCCTGATTACATGGATACTAATTGGGAGAATACCAAAACTACAGGTACTTTCTTCCGCAGTTACTTTACTTTGGAAAATCTTCGCAAAATGGCAGAGGAAATGGATTTGAAGCTGAAAATGACACCTTTGGATGGAAATCACCGCTTTTTGAGTGCGCCATTAGCAAAAATTCAGCAGGAAATGTATACCTTCCGCAAAAAGGGCGAGGGCTTTGGCGAGATTTCAAGGGAGGAACAGCAGGAGTCTGTCAATATAATAGAGGCAGCTAATGCACGTTTGGAAATGGAAGCTGTAGCGGCGGATATTCTTCGTTTGGTTCGGGATAAGGGCTATAAATGGCAGGAAATAGGTGTGCTTATTCGTGACCAGGAGACCTATGGTGCTTCCCTGCCACTTGTTTTTCAAGATTATGGCATTCCGTATTTCAGCGATCATAAAAGACCTTGTGCCAATCATCAGCTGGCGGAATTAATTCGTTCAGCTATTAATCTTGTGCGTACCGGCTGGCAGTATGACAGTGTATTTCGTTGCTTGAAAACAGGTTTTTTCCTGCCTAACAGTGAGGAACTTGATTTACTGGAAAATTATGTTTTGGAATTTGGTATCAAAGGCTCTAAGAAATGGCTTCAGGAAAAGGATTGGGATTTTTTCCGTCGTTATGCTCTAGATGAAGATGACCCTTCTGATGAAGAAAAAGAACGCATAAAAAAGGTCAATGATATACGTCATAGGGTTATTATTCCACTGGAAAATTTGCATAATAAAATGAAAGCAGGGGAAAATACCAGAGATATTACATCGGCTTTATATGAATTTCTCCTTGAATTAGATGTGCCAAAAAAGCTGGAAAGCTGGGCAAGGGAAGCAGAGAACTGTGGTATGCTGGCAGAAGCTAAGGAACATCAGAAGGTGTGGCAGGATGTTATGTCACTCTTGGATCAGCTTGTAGAACTTAGCGGTGATGAAAAAATGTCATTGCAGGAGTATGAGGCTATTGTGGGAGAAGGTCTTGATGCTCTGCAGGTCAGCATGATTCCGCCGGGGGTAGATTATGTTACTATTGCCAGCTTTGAGCAGAACAGCTTAGATAATCAGAGAGCGGTTTATATCATGGGAGCGGTAGCAGGTGCTATGCCTAGACGTACCACAGAAAACATGATTCTTTCTGATGCTGACAGACTTCATTTAGAGGAAGCAGTAAAGCGTGATAAGGAAATGGAAGCACTGTCAATTGTCGGCAGGGATAACAGTTTTAATGAAAAATACATTATTTATAAAGCGTTTACTTTGGCTAGGGAGTATTTCTGTATTTCTTATCCTTTGGCGGACAGTGAGGGCAATGGCAGGGAACCAGCAAATCTTGTAAAGCGTATTCGTGAATTAGTCCCAGAAGCGAATTTCTTATCACTTCCTTTGGAAAGTCTTGCATGGCAGCCGGAACTGCAGGAAATGATGATTGCAGAAGGAAGAACTGCGGTATCTGGTTTGGCGGCGGCTCTCCGCAATGCTCGTGAGAAGCAGCTGCCTCTTGATGACATTTGGCAGAAAGTTTATAATTGGAGCTTAGAGCAGAATGACATGAAGGAACCGCTCAAAATGATTCGTGAAGGTTTGTTTTTTGAACCAAATCGTGATCAGCTTACCCCTGCTATGGCACAAAAATTATTTACTAATAAAAAGCTTTTAAAGGCGAGCGTTTCTAAATTGGAAAGCTTTAGAAGCTGTCATTTTAAGTACTTTGCTCAGTATGGACTGAAACTGCATGACCGTCAGGAATACAAATTCAGGGTAATGGATTTTGGTACTCTCCTGCATGGTGTACTGCATGATTTTGGTATCAGAATGAAAGAGGAAAAACGTCGCTGGAATAGTGTAAGCGGTGATGAATGCCGTAAAATATGTCGTGACCTGCTTTATGCAAAAGCTGCTAAATTGCCAAATAACATTATGATGAGCTCTAAGCAGAAGGAAGCACAGCTAGAGAGAATTTATCATACTGCCTGTCATGTTTTATTGCGCCTTTGTGCTTTTGACGGTATTAGTGCATTTCATCCAGAGGAGTTTGAGGAAAAATTTGATACTGCCACTGATAAAGACATAAACATGTTTTATGATTTGCTGGATGAATGCAAGCTGGCAATTACAGGTTCTATTGACCGCATTGATAAAATGGAAGGCGAATTGGAGCTTGACGATCATTTCATGATTATAGATTATAAATCAAGCAAGCACAGCCTTGATGAACAGGAACTGTATTACGGTCTTAATATGCAGTTAATTACCTATCTTTTAGTAGCTACGAACATTATGAGCATTAAGAAAAATAAACCTGTCCTGCCTGCGGCTATGCTTTACTGCTTATTGCAGACTAAGATTGTGGAGGCTGATAATAGATTAAATGGTGAAAGTGCTAATAAGAAGGTTTTGCAGGAATTGAGATTAGATGGCTGGTTTATGGGGGCTATGGATGTTTTGCAGAAAATAGACCCTTCGATGGATTATGTAAATCTTGATTTGAGTATAGGAAAAACTACTGGTACTATTAAGAAAGCTATGGCTAAAAAGATAATTTCCACTACGGACTTTTCCAATATGATGAAATTTGTGGAAAAAATGCTGGAAACTACAGGCAATGAAATAATTTCTGGTGATATTAAAGTTGAACCTGTAAAATTTGGTAATATTGATGCCTGCAAATTCTGTGATTATCGTGCTTTGTGCGGTTATAGTCCAGATATCAGCGGTTATAGTCCAAAGAATCTTGTGAAGCATGAAAATGATGAGGTAATGAAACTGATTGCCAAGGAACTGGGGGAAAAGAACGATGTGGACAGATGATCAGAAAAATGCTATCGAACTGAATGACAAGGATATACTTGTAGCGGCGGCGGCAGGTTCTGGCAAGACTGCAGTTTTGGTCGAAAGAGTTGTATCTCATCTTCTTTTGCCAGAAAATGATAAAAATCATTGGGATGTAGACCGTCTTATGGTGGTTACTTTTACAAATGCGGCGGCAGAAGAAATGCGTCAGCGCATTGAAAAGGCGTTAGAGGAAAAAATAGAATCTGAGCGTTTAGCAGAAAACAGTGATAAAAAATTAATTGAAAGATTAGAAAAACAGAAAATTCTTCTTTCTAATGCTTCAATATCAACTATGCATAGCTTTTGCCAGAATCTTATCCGTCAGAATTTTGCTGTTCTTGATTTAGACCCTGCATTTCGTGCTGGACATGATCAGGAAATAAAGATAATGCAGCAGGAGGTTATGGAGGAGGTTTTTGAAAAATACTACGAAAATAGTGACTCCTTTATTCATGCTTTTGCTGAGAAATATGGCAGTGATAAAAATGGTGATGAAGAGCTATATAAAATAGTCATGAAGCTTTATCACATGGCGTATAACCAGCCTTTTCCAAATAAATGGCTGAATGATATTGCGGAGCGTTTTGATGTTAATCCAGATGGAAGGATTGCTGATACATTTTGGGGGAAAAAAATTTATGATGAAATTAAGCATCAGCTGAAGATAGCTGAGGAAGCTATTGAAGAAGTCAGATATTTAGCTGAAGGTGCAGATAGCGATAAATATGATAAGGTTGAAAAATTAATTGACAGTGATAATACTATTATTACCAATATCCAAAAAGCAGTAAAGGATGAAAACTGGGATAGCATGGTGAATCATCTGAATACAAAATTTGCTACGTGGGCTAATTTTGGTAAGGGAGCTGCTGAAAATAATGCTTTAGCACAGGATATAAGAAAAAAGCGTATTAAAGACATTGTAGAAGATTTAAAGAAAAAATTGAGTATTGGTCATGAGAGAGATTTTTTAGAAGATATTATTGCCGTTGCGCCAGAGGCCAGAGGCTTATGTGATTTAGTTAAATCCTTTGTTGATCTTTACACAGCAAAGAAAAAGGAAAAAAATATTATTGACTTTACCGACATGGAGCATTTAGCACTGAAAATTCTTTTGAGTGAGGATAATAACGATGGAGAATTAAAGCCTTCACCTGTCGCACTTGATTTAAGAAAGCATTATCAGGAAATCATGGTAGACGAATATCAGGATACCAACGAAGTACAGGATGCTATTGTCAGATTGATTGCAGGTGAAAATAGTGGCAAGGTATTCAATGTAGGTGATGTTAAGCAGAGTATTTACCGTTTCCGTTCAGCAGACCCTGCACTTTTCCAGAATAAGTACAAATTATTTAAGAATATCGCTAACGATACTCAGCAGCTGATTACTCTCAGCAAAAATTTCCGTAGCCGTAAATCTGTACTTGATGGTATTAATTTTATTTTTGCACAGTGCATGACAGAAGACCCTATGGATATTGATTATGATGACAGGGCGGCTCTTTATGCTGGCCTTGATTATGAATTGCCAGATAAGGGAGACATTCTCGATGAAAAAATCGAAATCCACATAGTAAACAAGGCTGATAAAGAGGAAAATTCAGAGGGTGATGATACAGAAAATTTAAAGGGTATGGAGCTGGAATTTCATATGATAGCCCAGCGGTTGAGAGAAATTTATCAGAGCGGAGCCATGGTTTATGATAAGAATTGTAAGACAAATAATCACTACCGCCGGGTGAGCTGGCGTGATATGGTTATACTTTTGCGTTCTATGTCAGGAGATATTCCAACGATAGCGCTTGATGCTTTGCAGAAGTATAATATTCCTGCTTATTCATCTAAGGGGGGCGGGTATTTCTATACTACGGAAATTCAGGTAATGACAGCTTTACTGACAATTATTGATAATGCACGGCAGGATATACCATTGGCGGCGGTTCTCTATTCACCTATTGTGGGACTTTCAGCAGAGGAATTGGCAGAGCTTCGTCAAATTGATAAGGGAGAACTTTATAACGCAATTCTCTTGGCAAATTCTCCAGAGATAAATTTGGCAGATAATATCAAGGAAAAAATTGCAAGCTTTTTGGATAAACTTTCTAAATGGCGCAGGCTTTCCCGTCATACTGGCGTACCGGAGCTTATTTGGCAGCTTTACCGTGATACTGGCTACTATGATTTTGTAGGCGGTCTGCCCGGTGGTCTTGTACGTCAGGCAAATCTTCGTGCTTTTATTACCAGAGCAGAGGAATATGAAAAAACTGATTTTCGTGGTCTTTTCCGTTTCCTGCGCTTTATTAAAAGAATGCGGGATATGGAAACTGATTTGGAGGTTGCCCGTACATTAGGAGAAAATGAGGATGTAGTCCGCATTATGACTATTCATAAGAGCAAGGGACTTGAATTTCCTATAGTAGCAGTTGGCAATATGAGCCGCCGTTTCAATACCCGTGATGCTGGAGAAAATATTATTGTCAGCAAGGAAATGGGCATTGGTATCAAACGTATTGATTTGGATAATTATGTACGTTACAATACAATTTCACACATAGCAGTACAAAACAGTATTTTGCAGGAAAGCAAGGCTGAGGAGTTGCGAGTCCTTTATGTTGCCTTGACTAGAGCAAGGGAAAAGCTTATCATGACGGGCTCTGTCAATGATTATGAAAAAACCTTGAAAAACTGGTGTAATAATGCGAATACAAAGTCCTCTGTGCTTCCTTATGTTGCACTGTCCAATGCGAGTAATTATCTCGACTGGGTAATGCCGGCAGTGATCCGTCATCCGCAGAATCGAAAGAATGCTGGTTTTGTGGGAGATGTAGGCAATTTTGCTATGGGCTTGGAATCCCAATGGGAAATTAAGGTACATGGTGCAGGTACTATAAAGGCGCTTCCATCAGAGGAAGAAACTTTGAATGAACAGCTGGAAACAGTAAAAAATAATCAGCCTCTTCCTTTAGAAAAATCAGCTCACGAAGATGATATCTCTGCAAGACTTAGCTGGAAATATGATTATCATGGTACAGAAAATATCCCAGCCAAGCTTTCTGTAAGTGAAATCAAGCGCAGGTTTGAGGTAGAGGTTGAGGAAGATGGCAGTCTGAAGCTGAACGAATGGGATAAAAACGATGTGGCAAAGGAAGAGTTCAGTTTCCCACAGCCGGAGTTTGTCAAGGAAAAGAAAATTTTCAGCGGTGCTCAGTATGGTACGCTCATGCACTCTGTCATGCAGCATATAGATGTCAGCGGTGGTGCAAAAAGTCTTACCATAAAAGGGATTAACGGTCAGTTGGAGAAAATGGTAGAGGATGGCATTATTTTAGCCGAACAAAAACCAGCTGTTTTCATTAAGCGCATTCAGGAATTTTTCAAGAGTGACATAGGCAAGAGATTTATGAAGGCACGTAACGTGTGGAGAGAGCTTCCTTTTAGCAGAATGCTCAAGGCAAAGGATTTTTATCCAGAGGTTACAGATGAGGAGGCATATATTTTTAGTCAGGGCGTTATTGATGTGCTCCTTGAAGAAAAGAATGGAAATTACGTGATTGTTGACTATAAGACAGATAAAAATACAGAGCCGGAGGATGTGAAGAAGCGTTATAAGGTACAGCTGGCGATGTACAGAAAGGCTGTTGAAGAAATAATGGGGGTAAAGGTGGCAGAATGTTACTTGTATATGCTTCATGACGGTACGGTAATTGATGTAAGTTTCTGACTTTTTAATCCGCACTAAAATTATTTTGAAATCAGTATCTATTTGTGTTATAATAAGCAGATGGAAAATGATTTTAAATGAAAATTTAGGAGGAAAAAAGTCGTGGACTTGGATTTTATTGAATTAATAAAAACAGTGATTCTTGGTATTGTTGAAGGTCTTACCGAATGGCTTCCTATCAGTAGTACCGGTCATATGATTCTGGTTGATGAGTTCATTCAGCTGAATGTTTCCAAATCCTTTATGGATATGTTCCTTGTTGTTATTCAGTTAGGTGCAATATTTGCCGTAGTTGTTCTGAATTTTGAGAAGCTGAACCCTTTTTCAAGCTGGAAGACAAAACGTGAGAAGCAGGCTACTTTTCAGCTTTGGTACAAGGTTATTGTAGCGTGTATTCCTGCGGCGGTTATCGGTCTTGCATTCAACAAGTACATGGAAGAGCATTTTATGACCGCCCCTGTTGTAGCATTTACCTTGATTTTTTATGGTATTCTGTTTATTGTAGTAGAAAATTACAATAAGACACGTATTCCACAGGTAACTGACCTCAGTCAGCTCAGCTACAAGACCGCTTTAATCATTGGCCTGTTTCAGGTGCTTTCCCTTGTTCCGGGTACCAGCCGCAGTGGTTCTACTATCTTAGGCGGTATTCTCTTTGGTACTTCCCGTTATGTGGCTACGGAATTTACCTTCTTTTTGGCAATTCCTGTCATGTTCGGTGCGAGTCTTCTGAAGCTGGTGAAGTTTGGTTTCCATTATACTGGTGCTGAGATTCTCATTATGATTGTGGGTATGGCAACTGCTTTCGTGGTATCCATTCTTTCTATCAAGTTCCTGCTGAAGTATATCAAGAGCAATGACTTCAAGGCTTTTGGCTGGTATCGAATTGCACTGGGTATCATCGTAATCGCTTATCTTTTATTAGTAGGCGACCCAACTCAGGATAATGTTTAATGTGTAATGTAAGGGCTGAGTCCTAAGGCTCGGCCCATAATTTTTATTATGTTTTTTGGAATGAGGTATGTTTTATGAGATTTGTTTCATGGAATGTAAATGGTCTGAGAGCCTGCCTGACTAAAGGCTTTATGGAGTCCTTTCGGGATATAGATGCGGATGTGTTCTGCCTGCAGGAAACTAAAATGCAGGAAGGTCAGGCAATTCTTGAATTAAAGGGCTATAAGCAGTTTTGGAACAGTGCAGAAAAGAAGGGATATTCTGGTACTGCAGTATTTACTCGTGTTGAGCCAATGAATGTGACCTATGGTATCGGCATTGAGGAGCATGACCACGAGGGACGTGTAATTACTCTTGAATTTGAAAAATACTTTGTAGTGACTGTATACACACCAAATTCAAAAAGAGAGTTGGAACGTCTTGACTATCGTATGGTATGGGAGGACGACTTCAGAAAGTATCTTCTGGATTTGGATGCAAAGAAGCCTGTTATTCTCTGTGGTGACCTCAATGTGGCACATAAGGATATTGATTTGAAAAATCCTAAGACTAATCACCGTAATGCTGGCTTTACTGATGAAGAGCGTGGTAAGTTTGTAGAGCTTTTAAAGTCAGGCTTTACTGATACCTTCCGCTATATCTATCCTGATGTAACCGGTGCATATACCTGGTGGAGCTATCTCCGTAAGGCAAGAGCAAATAATGCAGGCTGGCGTATTGATTATTTTTTAGTTTCTAATAGACTGGCTGAAAGCATAGAAGCGGCAACTATCTACAATGAAATTTTTGGCAGTGACCATTGTCCAGTAGGCTTGGATTTGAAGTAAATACGATGATTTTCGGTACGGGCTGTGCTCCTGCTAGTGAGGCAGGCTGGAATATCTTTTGGTATCATTAATGATGTGAGGTGTTTAAAATAAAAATGATAGTTGGTCTGGGCAATCCAGGCAATGAATACAAAGATACAAAGCATAATGTAGGCTGGATGCTCATTGATGCATTAGCTAAAAAATTAGGTGCTGATAACTGGAAAACCATGGAAAAGGGATTGGTGGCAGATACGAGGATTGGCATTGAAAAGGTTCTTCTCGTAAAGCCACAGACCTACATGAATAACAGCGGTGAGTGCATTGGTCCTATTATGCGTTATTACAAAATGGAACCAGAGGATGTTATTGTTTGCCATGATGATATGGATATTCCTGCTGGTACTGTAAGAATCAGAAAAAAGGGCAGTGCAGGCGGTCATAATGGAATAAAATCTGCTATAGCTCATGTAGGCAGTGAGAATTTCAGCCGTGTGAGAATAGGCATTGGCAGACCTTTGCCACAGTGGAGCGTAATAGACCACGTTTTATCCAATTTTTCCGCTGAGGACGTTCCAAAGATACAGGAAGCCATTGAATATCTTCTGCCAGCGGTGGAGTGTATTGTCACTGAGGATGTAGACATGGCTATGAATAAGTTTAATCCAAAGAAACAGAAAAAAGCTAAAAAGCAGGAAAAGACAGAAACACCTGCGAATGAAGAAGCAAATTAAATTTAGTATAGGTGGGAGAGGTTGTTTATGGCAAAGCATAAGATTACAGCACTTTATGCCGATGAAAATGGTGAGATATTTGATGCTCCGGGCATTGGCGGAATGGGGCGGATTGGTAATGATTTACGTCTCCTTACGCCAGAGGATTTAATTCCTTTGCCTGATACCGCTGATTTGATGTTTCTGCCTGACCGTCAGGCTGTTGGCATGACTAAGGATGGAGAGGTTCTTTCCTTGGTTGGACAGCCCGTTTCAGCAATTCTGCCAGCAGGCTATACCCGTACTCTTATGCCAGCATTTCATTCTGATGAGGATGCAAGCCAGCTTCCTCTCTATGGCTATACCGCAGTAGTAGTTTACAAGGATCAGCTTCATGCGGCGGCAATTTACACTGATGAAAATCATAAGTGGGACCCAGAGCATTACAATACAAAAAATTTAAAGAAGCTGGTAAAGCAGGTTAAGAAGGATTTACCGAATAATCCATTGGTAGATCATTTGGCTAATTGTTCTCTTGAATGGCACTGCTGTACTGCAGAGAATATTTTCTATCGCCGTTGGGAATGCGGTATACCAACCTCACCTGTCTGCAATGCCAACTGCTTTGGCTGTATATCCTTACAGCCGGCGGAATGCTGTCCATCCCCTCAGAGCCGTATAAAATTCCGTCCTACTCCTGAGCAGATTGCGGAAATTGGTGTTTATCACTTAGAAACAGCGCCAGAGGCTATTATCAGCTTTGGCCAGGGGTGCGAGGGTGAGCCTTCCCTTGCGGCAGATAATATTTCCGCAGGTATTCGTATTATCAGAGAAAAAACTAAAAAAGGTCAGATCAATATTAATACTAACGCAGGCTACACCGAGGGCATTAAGAAAATTGTAGATGCCGGGCTTGATACCATGCGTGTCAGCATAATCAGTGCTATTCCAGAAAGCTACAAGGCATATTACAGGGGAAGCTACGAACTCGAAAATGTCAAGGAGTCAATTTCCTATGCCTTAGAGCATGGCATTTATGTATCTCTCAATATGCTCTATTTCCCTGGTTTTAATGACCGGGTGGAGGAAGTCAAGGCATGGAAGGAATTTTTGCATGAGCTTCCTATTCAGATGATTCAGGTACGCAACTTAAACATTGACCCTGATGCTTTTATAAAGATAATGCCAGCCCAGCAGGGCGAATATATAGGCACAAGGAATTTTCTGGCAAAGCTTCACAAGGAATTTCCAAAGCTGGTTATCGGCAGTTTCAGTCATTTTACCGTAGAATGATTTTTTAGAAAAAAAGTTTAAATTTTTTATTAAAAAAAGAGGATTTTTCCATACATAGGTAGAATGTATACAACAGGTGAATATGACTGGGTTTTAATATGATGTTTTACTTATTTCGGGAGGATTGAAATATGTCAGAGTTTGTTACTGATAGCGATTGGGCTGAGTTTAAGTCCAAGTTAAAGAATAAGACTGAGATTGACCTTGATTTATATAAGGCACCACAGATGCAGAGACGTATCAGCAATCTCGTTAAGAGGGCTGGTTTCCCAAGTTTTTCTGCTTATTTTGACCATGTGTGCAAGAACAAGGATGATTTTGCGGAATTTATTGAGTATTTGACTATCAATGTGTCTGAGTTTTTCCGTAATTCTGACCGCTTTGATCAGCTCGAAAATGATATTATTCCTTATCTGATGGAGCGCAGTCCTAAGCTGAATATCTGGAGTGCAGGCTGTTCCATCGGTGCAGAGCCATATTCCCTGTCTATGATAATGAAGGATAAGACTCCAAATATGAAGCACCGTATTTTAGCTAGTGACCTTGATATTGAAATTCTTGCTAAGGCTAAGGCTGGTGTGTATTCTGCATCAGAAATCAAGGCTATGACTCCAGAGCGCAAGAGCAAGTACATGGTTGAGCAGGATGGCAAGTTTGCTGTTAAGCCTGAAATCAAGAGCTGTATCGAGTTTAAACGTCACAATCTCTTGAAGGATAAGTTTGAGACTGGTTTCGATTTAATTCTTTGCCGTAATGTAGTAATTTATTTTACAGAGGAAGCGAAGGATCAGCTTTATGCTCATTTCTTTGAGGCATTGAAGCCGGGTGGAATCCTTTTCGTAGGTGCTACCGAGGCAATTTTAAACTTCCGCAGATTAGGTTATACCAGCTATAAGCCTTTCTTCTATCAGAGACCACTTTGATGATGTGCAGGATTTGCCTTATATGTATTGGTATTTGTAGTTGTGGGGGCGAAAGGTATGTTTGCTAACGAGGAAAAAGAGACAATGGGCAGGGAAGAAATGAAAGCTCTTCAGCTGTCCCGTTTGAAAAAACAAATAAAGTGGGCATGTTCCAAAAGCTCCTTCTATCAGAAGAAATTTACAGAAGCAGGAATAGGTGTTCCTCAGATAGACTCCCTTGATGATTTAGAGAAGCTTCCATGCACTACTATGCAGGATGTTGCCAGTGCTTCACCATTTGATTTGCTGACTCTTCCTCTGAGTGGTATTTTGAGAGTAGCTAAGCATGGTACAGCTAATGCGTTTACTAAGATGTATACACAGGGTGATATTGCCTATCAGGTAGAGATGATGACCAGGGTGCTGATAGCACAAGGGGTGAACAATGCCTCGAAGGTAGCTATTCTCTGGGATATGTCTGACAGTCGTGTGCTGGATATTCATTATGCTTTGGAGAATATAGGGGCGGCAGTAATGATTCTTGGCTCTGATATGGAGAAAGCATCAAGTATTTTGAAGGTATGTCAGCCAGATGTGCTCATAAGTGATTTCCGTCAGGTTACTCAGCTTATGGTACATATTCAGGCTTACATGAATACTGGCGGCCTTATGGGAACTATCATTGATTATCAGTCATTTGGCAACGAGCTTAAGGTACCTCTTGTTCTCTGTCTTGAGGAGACTATGCACAATCCTATGCGTACTTATATTGAGAGACGTATGGGGGCTAGAGTAGTTACCATTTACAATTCACCGGGATTAGGCTGTAGCGGAATCATGTTCCCATGTGTTGATGGCAAGGGACTTCATGTTAATGAGGATTATTTCTATCCTGAAATTCTCGATTTTGGTACAGGAAAGGTTATTCATGAGCCTGCTCACGTAGGAGAATTAGTTTTCACTACGCTGGTGGCAGAAGCAATGCCTATCATACGTTACCGCACAGGTCAGACAGCTATGCTTTTGGATGAACCATGTGAGTGTGGCAGGGGATTTGTCAGGGTAGCGACACCTACTGAGTATTTTACAGCATATTAAGCTAATAATGTTTTGCAGTTTAGAACGCAACGAAATGATCGTTGCGTTTTTGCTTTTACCGATATGTATAGATAATGTAATAGAA
>CALZDE010000031.1 GCA_945637225.1 uncultured Selenomonadaceae bacterium | reverse complement strand
GAATAAGGTACCCGCCACTTATAGAAGTGGGGGACATCTCTTAGTCGTTATAATTGCTCGGTTTCTTTTATGAAACTGTTCTCATAATTTCTGATAATATGATACCAATTTCATAACGATTTGTCAAGTACTTTTTTAAAAAAAATTTAAATTTTTTCAAAAAAAATAACCCATACAAAGATGGGTTGTTTTTCTATCTATATGAATGATGTTCCTTCTTCCAGCTTTCCTTGTAATCGTACATAGCTCTGTCAGCCCGCTCCATCAGCGTATGCAGGTTTTCATAGCTTCCATTATGACGAATAGCATAGCCGTAGGAAGCACTTATCTGATAATTAAAATCCAGCTTACTGCTTTCCTCTGCCAAAAGTCTCTGCAGTTCCTCCCAGGATTCGTTGATGGCATTTTCAGTACGGTCAATGCCGACACTGACAAATTCATCACCGCCCAGGCGGAATACGGTACCATCCGCACCGAAGGTTTTCTCCAGTGCTTCCGCTAAAATCTTCAGCAGTCTGTCACCGTTGTCATGCCCGAAAACATCATTGGCGTACTTGAAATTATTCAAATCAAAAAATACGATGGATATGCTTTCCCAATAGTGATTTTCCAGCTTATTGAGGTAAGTGTCACAAGCGAGGCGGTTGTTACAGCCCGTCATGGCATCAGTACATAACCGCTTATTGTCCTTAAGGAAATCGCTGATAATAGTAAACGCTATTACGGTAAGCAGTATAATAATCACCATCAGCGCAATCAAAAGAAAATACTTATGCTCGGTAGCGTCAAGTACCGTACTTTTCTTTATGTACTGCACTACGATCCAATCATATTCTTCAAGGCACGTAACATAAGCATAATACTCCTCGCCCTCAATAGTAATACTGCCGAAAATGTTCTTCCCGCTTTCCATAGTGGTATGAATGATGTCAAGCTTATTATGAATTCTATCCTTTTCTTCCTTATCAAAGATAGATACCTTATCGTAAATATCCTGCTCCTCTACATCAGTTCCTGCCAGATACTCACCCTGCCGGTTATAAGTAGAAGCGCGGTTCAACAGGGCAAAGTTTCCCTTGGCAATAACCTCGTTGCCGGCAATTATTCCCTTCAGCTCGTTGATATCAATAGTTCCGCAGATAGCACCGACTCTCTGTCCATTATTGTGAATAGCCACGCACATAGTAATGATAGTCAGCATTTTTTCCGGGTCAGAGAACGGCTCTGTAATCAGCACCTCCTTGCTGAAAACGTCTTTATAGAAAGGCTCATTCGACTGATTTTTGATGACATTATCCTCCAGATAATATCCATAGCCCCTGTTATCCATTATAAAAATATGATGAAAGCCCAGCTGTTTTGACCTGTCCTGCAAAAATTTCTTTTGCGTATTCCAGTCCATATTGTAGATATCCGGGAATGTCTGCATATACTGCAGGAGTGAAATCTTATTCATAACATAGCGGTCAAGCTGTGTCTCATAACTTTGCGACATCCGCTCCATCTGCTTCTTGACCTGCTGAACATTATCACGCTCATTTTCATTGATCCCCGTTACGATAAGACTTAAAACCATAGCAATAACCACCACTATTACACCAATAGTTATTTTATCGTAGGCAGTAATATTATTTATGGACAATTTATTGTGATTTTTAGAAAAACTTGTCATCATAACCCATTCCTCCGCCTCCAAGCATGCTTATAGTGATACATTGACCGGTCAGAACGCTCCAACACCAAATGCATAGCATCGTGACAGCCCTTTTCACGGATAGCATAACCATAGGACGAACTCATTACATAGTCAAAAGTAAGAGACTTGCTCTTCTTCGCCAGTATTTCATTTATTTTCTGACAGCATTCCTCAATGACCTCCTGCGGTTCATTCAGTATAATGCAGACAAATTCGTCACCGCCCACACGATAAACCGTACCGACATGGCTAAATACCTCATTCAGTGTCTCAGCAAATAATTTCAGAAGTAAATCTCCGTTATCATGCCCGAAGGTGTCATTTACCATTTTGAATTTATTCAAATCCATATAAACAACGGCAATATCGTTATCGTAATTGTTCTCCAAGCTGTCAAGGCGCATTTCATAGGCAAGACGGTTCTGACAGCCTGTAAGATGGTCCAGGAAGAGACGCTGATTAGTTTTCACCCACCGCATAGCAATACGGCAGACAGTAACAAAAAGCAGTAAGGAAAGAAACGCCAGCATATACTGCAGGGAGCTTACATCGTGCATCTGACGGTCAATTGTATCCACTTCAATATACTGTACCACTGTCCAATCATATTCTGGCATATAAGCGGCATAGGCATAATAGGTAATATTATCCAATTTAATCTTACCGAAGGAATCCTCCTTTTTGTCAACCGCCCTCTTCACTACATCAAGCTGGCTTTCTTCCTGCTCAAAATAATTTTTATTGTTGTAAATGGTACGTGCACTGACACGAGAGCCAGATATATACTGCCCTTTTTCGTTTATCAGCACATACTCACCCAAGCCGACACTTTCATTAGCACCGATGAAATCCTGTATCTTCGACAAATCAAGTGCACCGCAGAGCACACCCACCTTTTCTCCCTGCGGATTTTTGATGGAAACACAAATGGTAATGATACTAAAAAATCTTTTAGGGTCTGACCAAGGCTTCGTCAGAAAAACATCGTGCATCATAGTATCATCATAAAACTGTTCATTCTTCTGATTGCGTACCACATTTTCCTCTATATAGAAGCAGTTGCCATTTTTATGCATGACAAACATGTGCCTAAAGCCTAAATACTGCGAACGGTTCATGATAAAATCTTTTTGCTGACTCTGGTCCATATTGTAAATCTCTGGAAATGTCTGCATATAGGTCAGCACATCTTTTTTATTATTTATATATCTATTTACCTGAAGCTTGTAATTATAGGTAGTCTTGCGCATACTCTCACGTACATACTGCTCCCGTAGCTCGTCTTCCTGATACATGTTGCGGGCAATGCCAATCAGCACGCCCACCATAGCAAGCAAAACAAACACAATACTTGCTATCTTAAATACCGACAAAACACCGGTTATTGATTTTATATACATAGCTATATTTTTCATAATGCACCTCGAAATAATAGAAACACTTCTCTAATTATAGCATAAATCGGTACAAAATGATAGTAATTTCAAATTCTTTAACGAATAACAAAAAGCGGTACCCGCCAAAAAGCGAATACCACTTCTAAAATCGAAAATTTTACACGAAAATATACTTCATAATAAAGATAAGCGCCAGTAAATACATAACCCAGCTGATATTCTTCTTTGTAAAAGCACCGGATAAAGTATTAATTACTACATAGGAGATAACACCCAAGGAAATACCCTCAGAGATAGAATAGGTGAATGCCATAGTAGTAACCGCAATGTATGCAGGGAATGCCTCAGTGATGTCAGAGAAATCAATCTTAGTAATACTGCCCATCATCAGGAAACCTACTACAATCAGAGCAGGTGCAGTTGCAAAGGCAGGAATAGTCAGGAATAATGGTGCTAAGAAAAGACTCAGCAGGAACAGAACAGCAACAACAATAGCAGTAAGACCAGTACGTCCGCCAACACTTACACCAGCAGAGCTTTCTACGTAGGTAGATACGGTAGAAGTACCGAGCACCGCACCGGCAGTAGTTGCCAGAGAGTCAGCTAAGAGCGCCCCCTTAATGTTAGGCAGTTTGCCCTCCTTATCGAGCATATCAGCCTTGGAAGCTACACCGATAAGAGTTCCGAGGGTATCGAAAAGGTCAACAAACATAAATGCCAGTACAATGCTGATGAACTCAAAGGAGCCAATCATAGAGAAATCCATCTGACCTACAGTAGAAGCTACATTATCAAAGCTTATGCCATGGCTAAAATCAGGAATTAGGGAGAATACACCCATCTCTGGATTTGGTACGTAAATACCAAGAAGCTCACAGATAATACCTAATACCCAGGTAATAACGATACCCAATAAAATATCACCAGTAACCTTCTTGTACATAAGTGCTACAGTAACCACAACACCGATAAGGCATAGAACCGCACCGATACCAGTAGTCTGGAAAGTGCCATCCGCCAGAGCCGCCTTAAATGGATACATGGTAACGAGAGTTGGGCCGTCAACTACCAGCTTTGCACCCTGCATGCCGATAAAAGCGATAAATAAGCCGATACCAGCACTTACGCCCAGCTTTAGGGACATAGGAATGCAGTTAAAAAGAGTCTCACGGATAGGAGTAAGGGACATAACGATAAACAGCAGACCTTCAACAAATACTGCCGCTAATGCTACCTGCCAGCTATATCCCATAGCACCGCATACCGCAAAAGCAAAGAATGCATTTAAGCCCATACCTGGAGCTAACGCAAATGGATAGTTCGCCAGCAGAGCCATAAAGATAGTGCCAAGAGCTGAACCCACAGCAGTAGCCACGAATACAGCACCAGCGTCCATACCAGTAGTGGACAGGATATTTGGATTTACCGCCAGAATATACGCCATTGTCATGAAGGTAGTAACACCTGCTACAACTTCTGTATTCAAGGTAGTTTTATTCTCCTTCAGATGAAACAGCTTTTGCAAAATTTCATACATAAAAAGTTTCTTCCTTCCTAAAATTATTTTTAGACACGAAAAAGAAAAACAGGATAATTGTACCACTTTTGACTGCAATAGTCAAAGGCAAATATCCCGTCTTTCCAAAAAATTTTGTATTTTTATTTTTTTGTCGCCCAAAGACAGCCTGCCGTCACCATAACGGTACTCAGCCATAAAAGCCAAATAAACGGTTTTGTGCTGATAGATGCCCTTACAGTAATGGCCGCTATTTCCTCTCTTGATGGCAGAACCTCCACCCTTACAGACTTCTGGTCAGCAGATACACCTGTAAGACGCAGCTGCTTTTTTCCCTGCATTATATCAATAGGCTTTGATGTTGCTCCTGTTTCCGTAGCTGTAATTACTGGATATACCGTATCTATATCCGTACCATCAGTAATGGATATTTTCGCTGTAATAATTGTCTGCACAGGATTTTCGCTATCCGGCTCCATTTCCACACCCTCATAACGGTAGCCAAACTGCTCGTCCATATCCATCTTGCCGAATTTCAGAGCCATTTCTATAATATTATCAAACTTTGCTGGTGAAGGTGCTATGTACACATCTCCCAAAAGGCCACGATAAATAGCTGGCTCCCTTGCCGCATCCTCACCATTCTTGCGAAGCTTAGTAAGAGCCTTTACCTCACTGCCATTTACCTCATATATGTATTCCTTGTAATCAGCTTCGGAAAAAATTTCCTGTCCCTTATAGGTAATGTTATAGCCAAGAGCCGATATTTCCTCATTCTGAGCGATTTCCTGTGAGACGGCTTTACTTCCGCTTCCAGATAACACCATTGCCAAAAGACCAAGAGACACACCAAGATGTGCTATCATACCGCCAGTGCTGATAGTTTTTTTCTTATACGCCTGCCATGTAGCCATTGCCGCTGCCGCTGAAACTGCTCCCAAAGCTATGGCAAATGGAGAAGTTACGCCTGCCCATGTAGTGGACACTACGCCCAAAGCAACCGCTATAATTACGCTTTTCATACCGTCAGTCACCACTATGACATTTTCCCTGCCATAGCCATACCAGCTTGCTAAAAACATAGTAATCATCAGCATTACCGCTAAAGGAGTACACAGCTTTTCATAAAAGCCCGTATCTACTGCCGCCGCTTTGCCTGCTAACTGAGTCAATAATGGCATTGACATACCTAAGAATACCACAAGGCTGATAAACATCAGTGTCAGCATACCAAGAAGCACGATAAATTCCCTTGTAGAAAAAGTATCATATAGCTTCCCCTGAGGTAACTTTTTCATTTTGACGGTCAGCAGAAAAAGACCTGCCAAAAGCAATACACCATTTACCACCGCCAGCATAAGTCCAATAGTCGTACCGCTGAAGGAATGAACGGAAAAATCTCCTAAAATACCGCTTCTAGTGAGAAATGTTCCATAAATAACTGCTGAATAAGTAAATACACCTGCTAAATGAAGTGTAGCTATAGCCGTCTTGCGGATTTTTGTAATTTTTATCAAATGAAGGTAAATGCCTGCCAAGAGCCAAGGCACCAAAGAGGAATTTTCTACAGGGTCCCAGCCCCAGTAACCACCCCAGCCTAACACCTTGTAAGCCCAGTAGCCACCGATAAAAATACCCGCACCCAAAAAGCCCCATGCCATCAAAGTCCATTTACGGGAAGTTTCCAGCCATTCCCTGCTATCCAAATCATCTAAAAGTGCCCCCATTCCCAAGGAAAATGGCACCGCTAAAAGTGCATAGCCAATGAATACAACAGGCGGATGAATTGCCATCCAAGGGTCCTGCAAAAGCGGATTTAAGCCTATGCCATCCACGCCCACAACTTCTGCCGGTTCAAAAGGACTTTTACCCAAGGTCATAATAATAAGAAGCGACTCCACAAGAAGATATACGCCCAGCCCTTTACCGCTAAAAGAATTATTTTTATATAAAATAACGCCTGCCAAAGCATGAATTAAAATCCACAGGAGAAATGAACCCTGCTGACCTGCCCAAAATGCCGAAACCTTGTAAATAAATGGCAAGTCCGTAGAAGAATAGCTTGCTACATATTCAAATTCAAAGTTATTGCTGAAAATCAGGTACATCAAATAAGCAGAAGAAAAGGAAACTGCCACCGCTGAAATAAGTACCGCAATCTTTATCAGCTTGTCAAATGGAGCCTTTTTATCAGCCCCGCAAAATAAAATTATACTGCCGGAAAGAGACGCAAAAAGCCCCAGCCCCAATAATAAATTACCACACATAGCTAACCTCGTAAAAGAAAATCATTTTTGACCTTCGTATTTTGAAGGACATTTTATAAGAAGCTTATCCGCCTTAAAAAATTCCTCATTCTTTTGGAACTTGCCCACCGCTACTATATGAAACGCTTCATCGAACTGGTCAGGCTTCATACCATGATACTTCACTAAAAGAGTAATTTCAGGATTTTCTTCTTCCTGAAGGCTAAAGACAAAATCATCACCTTCCATGTGAGGTGTTACTGTTTTATCCAAAAGCCCCTTTACCTGTACGTTAGAAGCAGAGATTTTCGCTTCCTCTATTCCCACATAGGGAGTAATTGATTCCGAAAAGGTGTAGCCCGCATAAGCAATAAAGGCGAGAATTAAACCGATCAGCAAATATTTTTTATTCATTTTTTCCTCCTAAAAGCAATCTAACATACAGCAGAGTCGCATCAAGGACACCAAGCAATAATGTCATCAGCATTACTGGCTCCATATCCACCGAACCACCACTGTTAATCAGAGGTGATGGGTGAAGCGAAAAATAAAGCCGAGGAATTATAAACACAAGAAATGGCACTGTAAGGCAGGAAAAAAGGGAATATACCGCCGTTATTCTTGCTCTTTTCTGTTCATCATTAATAGCTGAACGCAAGGTAAGATATGCACCATAAATCAAGATTAAAACCAAAATGGTAGTCTGACGAGGGTCCCAGTTCCAATAGGCTCCCCATGTCAATTTACTGAAAACGGCACCACTTGCACAGGCTAAAAGCACAAAGACCATACCTAATTGTGCTGATTTACCGCTCAGATAATCCTTCCTCATGTCCTTTGCTTTTAAATACATCGCACCCCAGTAGGCATTCATGAAAAACGCCACTACCGCAAGCCAAGCCATAGGTACATGGAAAAATACAATCCGCACAGCTTCCCCCATGCCCTTAGCAGGAGGTACAACAAACATGACAAGATAAATAAGTATAACAGTCAATATACCTATTCCCCAATTTAATAATTTCATAAACAACTCCTACCACACATAATCAAAAAGAACCGAAGCTCCCACCGCTGATATAACATCATAAAAAATAACCGCCCCTAAATACTGCATCTCAAAATCTCCTGCCCCCATAAGCTGGCTGGTGAGAAGTACGGATAAAAGCAGTACAGGCAAAATCACTGGAAGCATTAAAATTGCAAAAATTCCCTTGCCACTGTTAGCACTTACAGAAAGTGAAGCCACCAAAGTTCCTGATGACGCTACCCCAATAGCACCCGCTATAAGCACCAAAGCAAATAAAAACAGATTATTTATATCACAGTCCATGAACATGATGTATAAAGGTGCAAGCACTACCGCCATAACCGAGAGAAATACTGCATTGTAAAGCATTTTCCCCCACAAAACACTCTGTCCGTCACCATAAATCCTAAGTGCGAGAATAGTACCTGCCTTTACCTCATCAGCAAAAATACCTTCACCGCATGACATAAAAGTAAAAAATAAAGCTATCCAAAAAATCGATGCCTGCATTTTCGCTTCCAAAACATTCCCCTGCAAAGCAAAGCTGACACAGGCTATTACAGTCACGCCAAACATAAGACAGGTGAGAAAACTGCTTTTATTTCTAAGGGCACACTTTATTTCCTTTTGAAAAATCTGCATTATCTTATTTGAGCTGGAAGATTTCATCTGCCACTGCCACCTCCCTGCTGTCATTTGTCGCTAAGATAATCAATTTTCCTGCTTTTTTGGCATTGCTTATTTCCTTCAGCAGTAAATTTACTCCTGCTTCATCAATATTAGAACCGGGCTCATCCAAAAGCCAAATTTCAGAATTTGAAGCCAGGAGTACCGCCAGTTTTACCCTCTGAGCCATACCAGTAGAAAGTTCACCAAAAAATTTATTTAAAACATTTGCTTTTAAACCAAATCTTTCCAAACATTCAGCAATAATTTTTGCATTAAAACTGATATCACGCAAGCCCAAGAACAGCTCCATATTTTCCTGCACAGTAAGCTGTGGATAAAACTCCAGCTCTGGTGTAACTGTCGCTATATTCTTCAAAAAGCTCTTATCCACAATTTCCTGTTTATTAAGCAGATAATGAATTTCTCCCGAAGAAACTTCCTCAATTCCCATAATCAGCTTTAAAAGTGTAGATTTGCCACTGCCATTACCGCCTGTAATCGCTAAAATTCTGCCACTCTCTGCCTTTAAAGAAATATTTTCTAAAATTGTATTCTGTCCGTATTTTTTTGTTATATCTTTTAAAATTATACTGTACATAACATCTCTCACTATCAAATATCCTTTAAATAGTATACCATAGCAGAGTAAAAAAGGCAAAAAGGACCGCCTTTATTCAAAAACGATCCTTTCCTTTCTTTATCTGACAAAATTAATTACAAATTACAAAGCAGTAATACCATGAGCAGACTCAATGGCCTTATGCGCTAAGTCAATAGAAAGTCCTAATGCTCTCATGCACTGGTCTGGGTTATGGAAGCCCACACCATTCTCTGCTTCGATAAGATCCCAGTAGAACTGAGCTTCACGCAGCTGAGTACGAGGCAGGTTGAGCTGTTCATCAGTAGCACCAGCAGCAGCTGCAGCCGCAATAGCCTTATGTGCCTGTTCACAGGTCTGACCTGCAATACGCTGAAGCTTAAAGGTATTGTCGTGAATAGTCTTTACGCGGGCAATAAGTACCTCCTTGCTTTCGTCATGGCACTTCAGGCAGGATTCCTCAACAGTCTTTAATGGGCTTGTCATCCAATGAGAAGTGTACTTCTGACCATTTTCACGCATATAAGGCATATGACAGTCAACACAGGTTACACCAGCATCAGCATGAACACTTGTAGACCATGCCTCAAAATCTGGGTGCTGTGCCTTCAGCATAGGAGTCTTGGAATCAGGATGAACCCAATCCTGCTTGAAACCGCCAGCCTTCTCAGACTGATAATACTTGTACTCACTTTCTGGGTCAAGACCGAAATCCCAAGGGAAGGTTACACGTCCATCTTCCTTGGCAAAGTAATACTCAACATGGCACTGACCGCATACATAAGCACGCATTTCATTATTAGAAGCATTATTTACATCAATGCCTCTGCGCTGCATAGCCTCAATAAAGGCAGGATTATACACTCTCAGACGCATAGTCTCTGGGTCATGACAGGTAACACAGCCAAACCAGCCATCAGCAGGAACACGCTCTGCCAACTCTGCAAAGGTCTTAGTTGCATAGCCCCAGCCCATTTCCTTATAGAAAACATCCATTGTGTATGGAGTCTTGCAGGTAACGCAGCTTCCCTTCTGACCGCCAATACGCTTGCTGTTCAAAATATCCTGACCAGCATAGACATGTCCACGTGGTACATCGTACTGAATAGAGAACTTATAGCCCTTCCACAGATAAACTGCTTCAGGCTCCTGAGATAAAATGGAAACTCCGCCATCAGAACCGCCATAACCAGTAGGCGTAGCACCACCCATTTTATTCTTCATGTAAGAATTATACTGTAATGGATATGCATCCTTATAAGCTTCTGTGCCCAGCTGTGCATTATTTTCAGTTGATATCTTGGCAACTTTGACATTATCTATGGTCTGGGCTCCGCCGATACGCATTACTACAAATCCAAAAAATACTGCGACAACGGCCATAATGCCTGCCAAGGCTTTTTGCATCTTATTCAACTTTTATCCCCCCTTCTAAATGGTTGGAACCATGTGCAATCCTGCTGTGACATTTGAGGCAATCGGTGTCAGCATCATCAAATGCAGTATGTACACGCTCCATAGTACCCTCATGGCACCGCAGACAATTATCATTTACTGTCTTTCTTCCGTCAGCAGACAGCTTTATATGTGCCGGATAATCTCTCATAACCTCATGATAGGTATCGTTCATGCCTGTTGTACCCTTGGCAATCCAATAGGAAACCACATTATCATGGGGCAGATGACAGTCAGTACATTCCTGATATCTGTGAGAAGATTCCGCAAAGGAAGCGGCTTCCTCTTTCATGGTATGGCAGGTTCCGCAAAATGCTGGTGAACCGGACACTTCGCTCATCACTGACATAAAACCAGCAAACATAAGCCCCACAACAAATCCACCTGTCAGGCACTTCAGTGTATGCTTCTGCAATAATTCCTTTACCTCCAATGTACTCCCTCCTCTCCTAAAATTCTTTATTTTACTTCACTTCATCGACTTCCTTAATAACCTTCATCCAGCCCTTGCCAGTCTCAATAATTCCTTCTTCTTCCATAAGGCCAATCTCTCTGGTAAGAGCACTGCGGTTACAGCTCAAAACCTTTGCCATCTGTACCCTGCCCGGAACCTGTAATACATCTGTCTTTTGATGGCGTGACTGCTGGCTGAGGTAAATCATAATACGGCGGCGCAGGGATTTCTGTGAAACCAGCTCCAGCTTCTCCATCATGAGGATAAGCTTCATGGAAAAGGCTTCCAACAGATTTTTCATCACAATGCCGTGTATCTGTCCAAGTGAAGGTCCCATTTGAATAAGCTTTGCATAAGGTATAATAAGAACTTCAATTTCCGTAACAGCTTCAATAGAAGAAAAATTATATTCTCCCTTTACGATAGCTGAAGTAGCTCCCATTACATATCCCTTTTCCAAAAGATGACCCGATGTTTCATTGCCAAACTGGTCTTCCACGACTATCTGTGACTTTCCTGACAACATCACCCATATATAATCATTTGATTCAAAGGCTCTCATTATATATGCACCCTTGTCAAATTTTTTAGTAATACAGCCTATTGCAGTAACAAAAATACTTATCTGTTTGGATGTAAGACCACTAAAAAGTGGTAAATCTACCAATTTTGAAATATTAACTAGCATATTATCTCCTATTTAATCTTAATTCCGTTCTTCCTTATTATTGATTATAGCACAGTCAAACTGCTAATGTTGTTACTCAAGCAACCAAAAAATCAAAAAATTTACAAAAAAGACACCCCCGAAAGAGTGCCTTTTTAAAACTAAACTTGATATTAAACAGAGAAATAAGAAATTGCACCCTGCAAATCCATTGCCATCTCAGCCAAGGTACGGCTTGCATTAGCGATTTCATGGATAGAAGCGGTCTGTTCCTCAGTAGAAGCAGAAACCGTCTCTGTTTCGCTGGAAATATTACGGCTATGAGAATTGATAGTTTCAACAGCAGTTGCCAAATCACTTGCGCCACGATCTAAGTCCTTAACAATACTACGCATTTCCTGTGAATATGACGCAACAGACTGAACCATATTAGCAATATCTGAGAACGCATCACCAGCATTAGCAACAGCTCTTGTACCACTGCCAACACGCTGCATTCCATCTTCCATAGCCTGAACAGCCTCCTTAGCTGCCTGCTGTACAGTACCAATCAGCTGAGCAATTTCGGAAGCCGCCTCCTGAGACTGCTCCGCCAGCTTTCTTACTTCCTCTGCTACTACCGCAAAGCCACGACCCTGTTCACCAGCACGAGCCGCCTCGATAGCCGCATTGAGTGCCAGCAGATTAGTCTGACTTGCAATAGAAGCAATAGTATCTACAATCGTACCAATCTTCTCTGACTGCTCACCCAGTCCTTCGATAACCTTTGCTGACTGTCCAACCGCACTTTCAATGGAGCTCATCTGGGCTACTGCACCCTTTGCCTCATTAGTGCCCTTTTCAGCAGCGGCATTGGTACTGCCAATCTGGTCGATAGTATTCTGCAAGGACTTCGCAAAATCATCCATACGGCGGGAAAATTCTTCTGTATGACCCTGTGCTCTAGCCACCTCATCAAACTGCTCACTGCAATTAGACGCAACACTCACCATAGATTCTGCTACATGGTTACTTAACTCAGCAGACTGATCCGCTGTTGCTGTAAGCTCCTGTGAAGCCGCTGCCAACTGCTGTGCTGTGTCCATAACCTGACGCATAGCCTTAGCCATGCTCTCCTGCAGCTGCTTCATAGCACGAGCCATTGCTCCGATTTCATCATTGCTATTAGCATATCCTTCAATTTCACTAGCACCATGACCTAAGTCACCAGTGGACATTACCTCTAAGCTTCTGCTTACAGCAGTAATAGGGCCTGCTATCATGTTTGCAAACTTAATACCAATGGAAACGAATATTACCAGCAGAACCAAAATTGCTATTATTGATATCAACAGGCTGGAGTACATTTCAGAAACTGCTTTTTCACGTTCAGCAGCTACCAAATCATCAATATCATCTACCCACACACCAGTACCTAATACCCAGTTGTAAGGCTCATAGGTAGCAGTATAGTTAATCTTTGGCAGAGACTCTGTCTCATTTGGCTTAGGGAACATCAAATCGGTGTAACCGCCACCTGGCTTTAAGCCATTTTCAATCATTTCCTTAATAAAATGACGTCCACTTGGATCTACTAAATCAATTCTTGATTTACCCTCGCTAGGACGGCCCAGCAAAACTACATTGACACCTTCCTTAGTATCAACCCAAAAATAGCCCTTGCCTTCATCGTAGCGCAAGTCACGAATATAATCCGCAGCCATTTTCTTAGCCTGTTCTTCTGTTAATTCACCTGCCAACTGCTTCTTGTGAATCTGATCAATCAGGCTTATTGCCATTTCAGTTTCATTTTTCAGCTTGGTCTTGATCTGCTCAGTCATCATCTCACGTTCATTCTGAAGCTGAACCTCCATAGCTGAGTACATTGAGTGTATAAAGTATCCGCCTATACTCAATGCACTGATTACTGAAACCGCCACTACGATACCAATAATCTTTCCTCGTATCGTCTCAAAAAAATTTAACTTATCCACACCTTTTCCCTCCAAACACAAAGTTACATCACGCCACACACACACTAATACATTAACATATTTAAAACCCCCACATAACCTTACACATTTATATTCTATAAATATTCTATTTTTCCTCTTTTTTTTCAAAAAATATAGCGAATAATATACACAACTAAAAAAGGCATCCATTTTCTGAATGCACAAAACAAAAAGGACACTCTTTCGAGTGTCCTACTCAACCAGCAACCTCCTACTCTCCCAGGTCGTCTCCAACCAAGTACCATCGGCCTGT
>CALZDE010000030.1 GCA_945637225.1 uncultured Selenomonadaceae bacterium | reverse complement strand
TTACTTATTTCTTTTTTAATAATTCTCTGTATTCGTCTGCTGTTAATGGCTTGGAATAGAAATAGCCCTGAATCCTGTGACAGCCAATGGACGACAGGAAATCTACCTGTTCCCTTGTCTCTACGCCTTCCGCTATAACATGAAGATTTAAGCCCTTCGCCATACCTACAACAGCTTTCAGGATATTACCGCCCCTGCTGGACCTGTCCGTACTTCTCAAAAAGCCCATATCAAGCTTTAAGGTATCCACTCTGACATCCTTCAGCATATTAAGAGAAGAATAGCCACTGCCAAAATCATCCATCAGAATAGTAAAGCCTGCATCCTTCAGTTTATCAGTAACCTCTAAAATCTGAATAGGGTCCTGAGTATATGCACTTTCTGTAAGTTCCAATTCCAGCAGTTCAATTGGTATCTCATAACATCTAATCAAATCCACAAAGAAATCTACCAGACCTGGGTCATACAAATCCACTCTTGATACATTTACTGAAATAGGCTTTACATCAAGACCAGCTCTCAGCCATTCACGCATAAGACGGCATGTCTCACGCCAAACGTACTTATCCAAGTCGTAAATCAGACCGTTTTTCTCAAACACAGGAACGAAATCACCAGGAGAAATAAATTTAGAAATAACCTCTCCCTCTATATCAATTTCCTTATGAATCCAGCGTACAAGAGCCTCAGCACCGATTAAAACATCACCATTGCTGTCATACTTAGGCTGGAGATATACAATAAACTCCTTCTCATCCAATGCCCTGTCAAGCACATTGAGAATTTTCTGCTCCAAAACCATCTTACGGCGCATTTCATCATCATATTCACGATACGGATTATAAAAATCAGCCTTTGCCTGCACAAGAGCAATATTAGCTCTGTCACACATAATGCTGACAGGCAGTTCAATATCATCAATACGGTATAAACCAAAATTTAAAGTAGTCCTGTGGCGAAGGTTAAAACCTGAAGCAATATACCTCAGAGAATACATCATGTGCTTTACTGTATCATCATCTGAGGAAAAACAGATAACAAAATGGTCAGAGTAAAGCCTTCCCGCCTCGTATAAAGGCAAATCTACACTGCGGAGGAAGTTGCCAATATACTGAAGAAGCTTGTCGCCCTCGGCTTCTCCCAAAAGCTCGTTAATAACCTTAAAGCGTGCCACATTCATCCTCAAAAGCTGGAACTGCTTATCAGGATTATTAATCATCATTTCCTTGGCCTTCAAATAGAAGGTGCGCTTATTCAGTACCCCCGTAAGCTCATCATAAGAAGCCCTATAAAGAAGGTCGTTATTTTTTTCATCTTTATTTATATTCTCTACATTTTCAGCCATCACACCAACACCCTTATACACATAGATGCCATCTCATTTTCAATTATAGCAAAATAAATGCATTTTTTCAATGCTAAAATTCACGCTAATAAATTTTTTCGTAAATTTACGAACAAATGAAACATTGCTTCACTCAACTAATTCTGTAAGAAAAAAGGAGCAGAAACGCTCTGCCCCCAAACCTAAGGTCTAATCCTTTTATCCAATTTTACTTTAAAATGTAGACATCTACGTCACGGCGGCCAAAAGCCATCGCTTCATCGTATCCTTCCATGCAAAGGTCGATACGATCACCATAAATAGCTCCACCTGTATCAGCGGCTAAGGCATGTCCATAGCCCGGAATATAGAGTTCGGTTCCCAATGGGATAATGTCTGGATCTACTGCCACAATACCATATGTAGCCCTAATGCCAGTCGCGGTAATGCCCTCAGCACTTCCGTCAGTTGGCAGATATGCAGTAGCTTCCATTGTAATACACTGCTGATACTCAAATGCGCCATCTTCGGTATTCAGAATATTGCCAGAATGATAACCATGATTATACATATTTAATGGCTCATACTCCAGCTCTGATTTTGCGCGGTCTACTTTGATTGTCATGCCGGTTTCTATAGCAGAATCTAAAGCCTTATCTACTACATAGCCGTCACCAACATAACCTAGAGTACCCATAACTTCCTCAACAGTATGACGGGAAGTCATAAGCTCAATCTTGTTACCTTCAAATTCTACAGTTACGGGAACTGCTCTCTCAACAGTGAGAATAGTATTTCCATTCTCATCATAGTTGATTTTGATTGAGTCCTCGTCCTGCATGGTCACGCCCGCCTGGCTTAAGATATTAGCCGGTGTGCGGTAAGATGTGTTAAGTTCTACGGTATGACCATCAACGGCAATGGTAACGTGTTTGTTAGCAGTAAAACCTGTTGTCAGCATCATTGAAGACATCAGTATGCCACAAACAAGGACTCTCTTATCCAGTAAAGCCTGAATAAGGTTTTCTTTCGTTGTCATTGAATTACCCCCTTTGAACATGTTTCATAGTATATCATACCTATTTCCTTTTGTCAAATGTAAACCGCCTTTTTTTAAAAAAAATTTACAAAATAGGCATAACCACCTAAAAAAATACCGTCTTTTTGTAAATTTTAGAGGTAAACATATTAAGTTTTCAGACAAATTATACTTTTTTGTTCATAAAAAAAGAATAGTTGCAAATATTTCTCTAGGACTTTAATACTATATTCCTTCTTTTTATTTGATATATTAGCAGGATATTTTCAGATATTTTTCATGAAATTTCATTGAAATATTGCAGATACAATAAAAAAAAGACCGTTTTAATAACAAAACAGTCTTCAATGATTATTATTTTAAATTGTGACTAAACCTTTAGTCTAGTATACAGTTCCAAAGCATTTTTCGTGGTCTGCTCCAATACCTTTTCAATAGGTTCCCCCCGCAATTCTGCCAATTTTGCCGCTACATGGTAGACATATGCTGGTTCATTTCGCTTGCCACGCATAGGAACAGGTGCCATATAAGGGCAGTCAGTCTCTACCAAAATACGCTCCAATGGCACTTTTTGAACTATTTCCGGAAGTTTAGCGGCATTTTTAAAGGTAAGAGGACCATCTACACCTATATACCAGCCCATTTTAAACAGTTCTACTGCCATTTCATAACTGCCAGCAAAACAGTGAAATACACCGCGAAGGTCTTTCCCTTCCTTTTTAATGATTTCCAGTGCGTCACCATGCGCATCCCTGTCATGGACACAGACGGGCATATGAAGCTGACGTGCTAAATCAAGCTGACGGATAAAAATATCTTTCTGCAATTGACGTTTCAGAGGGTCCTTTTCCCAGTAATAATCAAGACCGATTTCCCCGATAGCTACTACCTTTTCATTCTTAGTCCACTCAGCAATGCGTTCATCATCGTCAGCAGTCATCGGAAATGCTTCTTCAGGATGAATACCCACGCCAGCATAGCAGATATCAAATTCCTTTGTCAGTTCCACACAGTGAGCAGAGGATTCCATTGTATCACCAAAGTTAATAATAGCATTAAGGCCCTGCTCTTTGGCATTTGCTATAATCTGTTCTCTTTCACCCTCAAATTTTTCACTATTTACATGTGCATGAGTATCTATTAACATTTATTCTTCCTGTCCTTCCAAAATTGCCTGATATACATCACGCCTGCTCATTCCTAACTTCTTAGCGGCCTCTCTCATTGCTTCCTTATGACCTAGACCTTCATTTTCTAATTTAGCCACCAATGCCACAGGATCAGTTATTTCCTCTGCCTGAGATTCATTTATGTCTTCCTCACTGGCACCGGAAACTATGATGACAAATTCACCACGAGGCTCATTTTCGGTATAATAAGCTAGCTGTTCACCTAAAGTACAACGGTTAAATTCCTCAAATTTCTTTGTCAGCTCACGTGCAGTTACCGCCTGACGATTTTCGCCTAAAACCTTTACCAGCTGAGTAAGCGTACCCTTTAAATGATGAGGTGCTTCATAGAAAATAAGCGTGCCAGTATAGGATTTAATTCTTTCTAACAGTTCCTGTGCCTTTTTGCCTGTCTTTGGTAAAAAGCCGATAAAAGTAAATTCCGTAGTATCTAATCCTGAGCAGATAAGTGCGGAAAGACCTGCATTAGCCCCTGGAAGCGGAGAAACTGCAATTCCTTCCTCAATACAAAGCTCTGCTAAATGAGCACCTGGATCACAGATACCGGGAAGACCTGCATCACTGACACAGGCGATGTTTTTACCGTTTAAAAGTTCCTGTATAAGCTCTGGGCCCTTTTCAAATTTATTATGCTCATGGTAGCTTGTTAAAGGAGTATGTATATCAAAATGTGTTAAAAGCTTGCGTGTATGACGGGTGTCCTCTGCGGCAATTAAATCCACCTCTCCCAAAATACGTACTGCTCTATACGTCATATCTTCAAGGTTTCCGATGGGAGTTGCCACTAAATAAAGGGTTCCTTTTTCCATAATATCTCCTATCAAGAAAAAGCCTGCAAGGAAGTTCCCAACAGGCTTATTGTAATTTTTACTTTTATTATTATTCTTTATTGGCTTCTGCTGCGGCTCTCTTAGCGGCTTCCATAGCCTTCTGAGCTTCACGCTTTGCCTTCTTTGCCGCCTTTGCCTCTGCTGCTGCCTTCTTTGCGGCTTCCTTATCAGACTTCTTATCCTCTAATTCAATGCGAGGGAAAAGCTGCTCTGGAGTGCCGACAGTCATGCCAGCAGGAGTACCGCCCCATGCCTTAATGTCACTCAGACGCACATTAGCAAATTCGCCTTCGATATTAAGCTGTTTCCATACCTTTTCTGCGGTAGCTGGAATGAATGGAGAAACCAGTGCACTGATGATACGGAGACTTTCAGTCAGGTTGTACATTACGTTAGCTAATTCCTGCTTCTTTGTCTCGTCCTTTGCCAATGCCCAAGGTGCAGTCTCGTCAATGTACTTGTTAGCACGGCTGATAAAGCCCCATACTGCCTTGATAACATTGCTGATTTCCATCTTTTCCATGCCATCCTCGAAGGACTTTACTGCCTCCATAGCATCATTTATGAGGGACTCGTCAATTTCGCTTCTGCCCTCTGGTGCCACGATGACACCATCCTGATACTTCTTCACCATGCTGAGGGTACGGTGGAGCAGGTTGCCGAGGTCATTTGCCAAATCGGAATTAATGCGCTGAACAAGAGCCAGCTCGGAGAAATTACCGTCCTGACCTAAGTTTATTTCGCGGAGCAGGAAGTAACGGATAGTATCTTCACCATACTTGTCAATGAGTGCAATCGGGTCTACTACATTGCCGAGGGACTTACTCATCTTTGTACCGTCTACTACCAGCCAGCCATGACCATAAACCTGCTTTGGCAGAGGAAGGTCAAGAGCCATGAGAATGCAAGGCCAGATAATGGTATGGAAACGGACAATCTCCTTGCCTACCAAATGAATATTAGCAGGCCAGAACTTCTCAAACTTTTCCTTATCATCGAGGAAACCAATAGGAGTCAGGTAGTTGGTGAGTGCGTCAAACCAAACATAGATAACGTGCTTGCTATCAATAGGTACAGGAATACCCCAGTCAAAGGAGGTACGGGAAATACACAAATCCTCTAAACCCTGCTTGATGAAGTTAATCATCTCGTTACGGCGGGAAACTGGCTGAATGAAATCAGGATTTTCCTCAATGTACTGCAATAATCTGTCGGAGTACTTGGAAATCTTGAAGAAATAAGCTTCCTCAGCTACTTCCTGTACTGGACGGTGACAGTCTGGGCAACAGCCGTTCTCGTCAAGCTGTAATTCAGTCCAATAGCTTTCGCATGGAGTGCAGTACAAGCCCTTGTAGGAACCCTTATAAATATCACCCTTTTCGTAAATGCGGTTGAAAATCTCCTGTACAACCTTCTCATGACGCTTCTCAGAGGTACGGATAAAATCGTTGTTAGAGATGTTGAGCTTCTTCCACAAATTCTGGAAGCCAGCTACAATGCCATCAACATATTCTAATGGAGTAACGCCCTGCTCCTCAGCCTTCTGCTGAATCTTCTGACCATGCTCATCACTGCCGGTCAAAAAGAATACATCATCACCAGCTAAACGATGATAACGTGCTACGGAATCAGCAATAGTAGTGCAGTAAGCATGACCGATATGAAGCTTTGCACTTGGATAGTAGATTGGAGTGGTTATATAAAAGTTTCTCAAAACAAAGTCCTCCTAGTTATTTGAATTATTATTGTATATTTTTAAAATCTCATCAGTGTACGAGCCATCAGCATTATGCACAATCAAGGGCAGTTCTACCTTCAAACCGCCGGGATTGCCACAGGCAACGCCTTCTATCAAGACGAGATTTGAAGTCTTATCCGGCTTTGGCTGTACCAGCTGCATTCTCTTTGGCTCGATATGATTTTCGTGCATGGCTACCATAATTTCACCAATGCGCTCTGGAAGATGTACCATAGCAAACCTGCCATGATATTTAAGCGCATAACGTGCAGCCGCCACAACATCAGCCAGCGTAGCAGTTATTTCATGCCTTGCCCTTGCCACACCTGACAAATTATTCAGCTGACCTTGAAGCAGGGGGCGGTAGGGCGGATTAGCTATCACCAAATCAAAGCTTTCCGGCTTGTACAAATCCTTTATTCCCCGATAGTCCCCCTCAGCCACAAAAATCTTTTCCTCCAGCTTGTTGAGGATTACGTTTCGCCTTGCCAAATCTGCCATGACAGGATTTAATTCCACCGCATGAATTTCCTTCACTTCATCAGCCATGAGAAGAGGCATAACCCCAGTACCAGTACCGAGGTCAAGCACACGCCAGTTTTTATGGCACTTAGGGTAATGTGCAAGAAGAACCGCATCAATGGAAAAACAAAATTCCTTTGTATTCTGAATTATTCTTTTACCGCCACAGAGAAGGTCATCAAGGCGTTCATCAGGCTTTAGTGTCACATCACACATCGTCTCTGCCCTTTTCGATTACATCCTCCCAGGAAAGCACCATTGTTCTCTTATTGTCGAGAAGTACGGTTGCACTGCGTCTCTGCATATTGAGATTGATTACCTTGCCTTCACCCTCAGCAGTAATAACCCTTGCTCCCTGATTTGGTGGCAGAACCTTTTTCTTGTGTCCCTTGCACTCGTAGCAGTTATTCTCATACTTTAAACAGCACATGAGGCGGCCACAGATACCGGAAATCTTGGTTGGATTGAGAGACAAGTTCTGTTCCTTTGCCATCCGTATGGACACAGGCTCAAAATCACCTAAAAAGCTGTTACAGCAAAGAGGACGACCACAACAGCCGATACCGCCTAAAAGCTTTGCCTCATCCCTTACACCAATCTGACGGAGCTCAATACGGGTACGGAAAATAGCCGCTAAATCCTTTACCAGCTCACGGAAATCAATACGTCCATCAGCAGTAAAATAGAATACAATCTTGTTGACATCAAAGGTATATTCTACATTTACCAGCTTCATTGCCAGATTATGGAAGGCAATCTTTTCCTCGCAAATGGCAAAAGCTTCCTTTTCCTTGCGCTTGTTTTCCTCCAGCTTGGCAAAATCTGCCTCTGTAGCCTTGCGCTGAACTACCTTTGGCGGCTCTTCCTCTGAAATATCTCCCTCTCTTGGCTCACGAGGACCAATCACCACCATACCCAGCTCAATGCCACGCTCGGTTTCTACTATTACTCCGTCACCCTCGGCAATTTCCAATTCACCCGGATAGTAGTATATTATCTTACCTGCACGCTTAAAACGTACACCTATTACATTCTCCATTAAAAACCTCCAGTATGTATATCTTTAAGCCTTATTAAAAAAGCTTCTATTGTTAATCTGATATTTACATTCGACCTTATAAAACGGAACTGACACGCCAAAACTAACTTCAGCATAGCATCCACCTTGCGAGTGCTGTATTTCCGCAAAAGCCGTCCCAGTGCTTCATTGTCCTTCTGATTGTAAAGCCCAGTTCCCTGACCTGTATAGAGAAGAAGCATATCCCTGAAAATCATCGCCAAAAAGCCGAGCCATTCCTTTAAATCTTCCCTGCTCCACTTCTCCATGACCTCGCCCTGCTTCCAGATACGCTCATTTGTCATGATGGGTAAATCCGTAAGAAGCTTTATTGCCTCGCCATGAAGTTCCTGCAAACGCTCCCCCTGCAAGGTAACTGCACGGCCAATACTGCCATCGGCCAAAGAAGCCAGTCCCCTTGCCACAAACTCAGTTATACCCTGATTTTGCAGATAGCCCATGATTTCTTCATCCGACAGTATACCAAATTCCATAATCATACAACGGGAACGAATGGTATCCAGCAAAAAGGCAGGATGACTTGTAATGAGAATGAATACAACAGGCCCTTCCGGCTCCTCAATCGTCTTTAAAATCGAGTTGGCGGCCGCCTCCTGCATTGTCTCTACGCCTTCAATAATGATGACAGAACGCTCTGAAAGAACAGGCACCCTTGAAGCCCTTTCCTGCATATCCCTCATCTGCTCAATGCGGAGAATACGTTTGGCAGTCGCACTTTTTTCCGGTTTTCCCTCATACTCATTCTTAGTCATAGGAACAAGACGATAAAAATCGGGATGAGTATCATTAGACATCCCCACACAGGCAGGACATTTACCGCAGGGAACACCATTTTTATTTTCCTTGCATAAAAGCGATGTTGCCAATGCCTCTGCTATGAGACTCTTGCCTATACCCTCCTGTCCCGTAAAAAGCAAAGCATGAGGCAGACGGTTTTCCTCTACCATCTGCTGAAGCTTTTCTATATTGTTTTTATGACCAACAATCCTTGTCCAATCTGTATTCATATTATCACATGTACAAATCTACCAGCATACCCTTGATGGCATCATGGCTGGCAATTATGCTCAGCTGGTCTGCCTGTCCCAATCTGATAGACTCTGCCATATTCTCCAGCTCACGGTCAATTTTTCTAACTGTAGTATACGCCTTCTGACGGCCAAAACGGTCCCAGCCTGTCTTGTTATTGACAGAGTACATCTGACCTATCGCAGTACCAACAAAATTCTTAATGAGGGTACGGTATTCCTTCAATTCATCATAGGTAGGTGTCTTAGTGAGCCTTGCACCCTGCTCATCAATCTTATCTAAAAGCTTCTGCAGGTCATCACGGCTGATTTCCTCGTCGCGGTCCTCCAGCTCAGTATAAAAGTCAAAGTCTGCACTGCCTACCTTATTACGTACTTCCTTATCGCCAATTGGCAATGGCTGCTGTAAAGGTACGCCATCTAACTTAATCATGTTCTCACCTTGGCTTTCCTCAAAATACAATATCTAACATATTATTATAGCACATTACCTCTAGGAAATAAAGAATTTATTTGTTTTCTACAGCTATTTCATATACGTAAATCCTCTTATTCATACATTGTGCGGCTCCCCTTATACTCCAGTAGTGTACACCAAATGTATACTAAAAAAGCCTGCAAATACTATTGCAGACTTAATATACACTATTTTATTCTTCAATTCGTTTTACATACAAAAAAAATGTCTGTAGCTCTTCGCTGTAATCTTTGGCAGGAATGATTTCCATAATGGTATCCTTATAAACACCATCATAATTCTTTTTGTATATAAAGCCAAAACGCTTTTTGCCTTCTCTGAAATAATTTTTCAGATATCCAAAATCTGTTTTTTCCATAAATTCCTGTGAATAATCTGGGTGAATCCTGTCCGAATTTGCAAACTGCTTCAGCCACCCAGAAATACTGCCTATATTACGGACTTCCTCTATATTTTCCTCCTTGCCAATATCCAAAATCTGATAAGTGTCATCCGTAATATTGATTTTTAAAATCTTTGAATACAACAGCTCCAAGGCGGCATGAGCTTCCTTCTGACCTTTGCGGTCGATACCCTTATTTTTATAGTATGCCTCTTTTGCCTTGTACATCCTCTGGTCAGCAATGGAGGCAATTTCCTGTATAGACAGTTCCTTTGCTTCCCACCTTGCTACATAACCGCAGGATACCGCTACTTCTTCATACCAGTTGTTATTCAGCTTATCGATGTCTTTTTTGAGATGCTCCAGTGTTTTAGCAGAAACATTAAGCATGGCAATAAATTCATCACCGCCAGTGCGGAATATCTTGCCATGCCGTCCAAATGCACGTGTCATATACTGGCAGGCTGTACGAATCAGCTTGTCACCAGCCTCATGTCCCATCGTGTCATTTACTACCTTCAAGCCATTTACATCAATGGATATATAAACCAAATCATCTGGTATTCCATTGCTTTCATAAATACCAATCATTTCCTCGTAGGCCCATCTGTTATACATATGAGTCAGTTCATCAATGTTGGATTTATGAATAAGACTTTCTTCACGCATTTTGCTTTCATTGATATCTCTGGTAGCCCAAATGACATGATTGCAATTGCCATCTTCATCTCTGTCAGCTACAATAAAAAGACCTTCAAACCAGCCATTGATAGGTCCATAGAACTGACGGGAAATCCATTCCTTACCTTGCAGGCGTTCATTCAAGGTTTCAAGATTCATAAATTCCTCGCCCTCAGCCCGCATTTCAGGAGATAAAATTACCTTATATACCCCCTTGAAGGCCTCTCTGGCATCAGTTTTATTGCTGACTAGATTACTGACAAGCTCCATTTCTGAGCCCAATTCCATAAAGGAATAATCTTTCAGGCTGAAAAAATAAATACAGTTAAATACCTTAGCAATGGTATTTATTATTTTTAACTGCTTGGTAAGCTCAACATTACGTGCATCTGCTAGACACTTTGCTTCTCTCAGAATTTCTTTTTGTTCCTGTTCCTTATGAACAATTTCTGTTACATCGGTATGATAGCCTCGAATCACAGTAGTATCATCGGAAAGCTTCATAGATGTACCACCGCATCTTACATAGATAACCCCTTTGGATGGATGCTTCCACTTATATGTATTTTCAGAAAACTTTCCGTCCATCATTTCCTGCACACTGAGCTGTACAGAAGGTATCGCTTCTGGAAGAATATAATCATACCAGCTGTTATAGATTTCTTCCTCTGTCATAACGGTGCTGTCTATGTCCAAAAGCTCTGACATCTTTTCATTTACCTGCATTCTAGGCTTTTCGCCATCCTTCAGAATGATATGCCAGATACCATAGCCAGCATTGGAAATAATCTCAATATGCTCCGAAAGATTGTCATTTAAAGAGATTATTTTGTCGATAATTTCTCTCAATTCCTTGTTTCTTTTACTCACTTCAGTCATACAAACACGTCCTAAGTACACAATAAGCACATAAAATAACCACTCTGCAACATTATAACGCCATCAATAAGAAAATGCAATAAGCATTTTATTCCTAAATATCATAGCACAAAATGATTGTCAATAACGCAGTATACAATTTTTCCTACATCTTTTGCTAAAAGTTCACTGCAAATGTTACAAAATATCGTAAAATTTTTCAAAAAAAAATGAAATCGTTACAGTTTTCTTTATTTTAATAAAATATAAAAGTTTTTTTACAATATACACTTGACTTTTTTAGCAGGATAAAATATAATATAAAACGTGGTTGATACCGCTGAGTATACATAATATAAAAATACTAAATGCGATGATGAGGAAGCAACTGTACAGGACGATCAAGAGAGCTGCCGGCTGGTGTGAGGCAGTGAGAAATGACAGCTGTTCCGCCTCGGAGTGTCCGGTGATGAATCGGAGGGGGTGCCCCTTACAGCCAGAAGGTCATTGAGCCTTCACTGAGTTGTGTTTTTGCACGATTTGGGTGGCACCACGGAGTCAGCTTCGTCCCAAAGTTAGGGATGAAGTTTTTTTGTACCAAAATTAAGAATTATTCTTTATTATTATTTAAGTAAAACTCTAATAATCTTAATTATTTTATTAGGGACTATGTTATTAGTCACTGCTAAGGAGGATATTAAAAAATGAAAGTCTTAATCGCTGATGGCGTATCTCAGGAAGCCGTTGACATCCTTGCCGATTTCGAGTGTGTGAAAAAGGATAAGCTCTCTGCTGAGGAACTGCTGGAGATTATCCCTGAATTTGATGCTCTTATCGTTCGCTCTGCTTCCAAAGTTACCGCTGAGGTAATCGCAGCTGCTAAGAACCTGAAGATTATTGGCCGTGCTGGTGTAGGTGTTGATAACATTGATGTACCTGCTGCTACTGCTCGTGGTATCATCGTAATCAACTCCCCAGGTGGTAATACCATCGCCGCTACTGAGCATACCTTCGCTATGATGATGGCTATGTCCCGTAATATTGCAATTGCTAATGAAACTCTCCAGAAGGGTGAGTGGAACCGCAAGCAGTACACCGGTGTTGAGCTGAAGGGCAAGACTCTGGGCGTTATCGGTATGGGCCGTATCGGCAGTGGTGTTGCAAAGCGTGCACTGGCATTTGACATGAAGGTTATCGGCTATGACCCATTCATCAACGAAGAACGTGCTAAGGATATGGGCGTAAAGGTTGGTACCTTTGATGAGGTTATTGAAACTGCTGATTTCATCACTGTACATATGCCAAAGACCCCTGAGACTGAAGGCATGATTAATAAGGACGTTATGGCTCGCATGAAGAAGGGCGTTCGTCTTGTAAACTGTGCCCGTGGCGGTATCATTGTTGAGGAAGACCTCCGTGATGCAGTTCTTTCCGGTCAGGTTGCTTCTGCTGCTATTGACGTATTCACCAGTGAGCCAATTCCTGCTGACCATCCATTACTGGGCGTTCCTGGCATTACTGTTACCCCACATCTGGGTGCTTCTACTGTTGAGGCTCAGATTGGTGTTGCTCTCGATGTTGCTAAGGGCATCAAGGCAGCATTAAATGGCGAGCCTGTTATGACCGCAGTTAATATGGCACCTGTTTCCCAGCAGGTAATGAACGTAATTGCTCCTTACTTTGATCTGGCAGAGCGCATGGGCTGTGCAGTTCGCAGTCTGGCTGATGGTGCTATTAATAAGGTTGAGGTTTCCTATAAGGGCAAGCTCACCGAAGTTAATACCAAGATGATTTCTACCGCAGTTATCAAGGGCATGCTTTCCGCTGTTATGGAAAAGACTGTAAACTACGTAAATGCCCCTGCAATTGCCAAGGAGCGTAACATCACCATCACCGAGACTAAGGAAGAAGATGTAAACCGCTACGAAAATCTCATTACTGTAACTGCTACCACCGCTAAGGGCGAGGTAAATATCACTGGTACTCTCTTCGCTGAGAAGGCACGTATCATTTCCATCAACAATAACCGCGTTGACCTTGCTCCTACCAACTATATCCTCATCGCTCCTCATATCAACCGTCCTGGTGTAATTGGTCAGGTAGGTTCCATCATGGGTGCAGCTAATGTAAACATCAATGGTATGCAGGTAGGCAGCACCACCGAAGACAAGAGCCTCATGATTCTTTCCCTTGATAATGAGGTTCCAGCAGATGTTCTGAAGCTGGTTGTCAATATGGATGGCATTTTCGATGCTAAGGTTATTAACTTTAATGTTCTGTAATATAATATAAGGAGATACATATAATGGAAGCAAATCGCGTATACAACTTTAATCCAGGTCCTTCTATGCTGCCTCTTGAGGTTCTGAAGGAAGCACAGGCTGAGTTTTTAAACTTTGATAATTCTGGTATGTCCATTCTGGAAATTAGCCATCGTGCTAAGCAGTATGATGAAGTTCATAATCAGGCAAAGGCTGATATTAAGGAATTAATGGGCCTTGGCGATGATTACGAGGTTCTCTTTATTCAGGGTGGCGCCTCCATGCAGTTCGACATGATTCCTATGAACTTTGCTACCCCAGAGAAGCGCGGTAACTACATCCTTTCCGGTTCCTTTGCTTCTAAGGCTTACAAAGAAGCTGAAATCCTTGGCCGTGGCTATGTAGCTGCTTCCAGCAAGGACGTAAACTTCAAGCACGTTCCTACTCAGGATGAAATCAAGCTGAGTGATGATGCCGCATATCTCCATGTATGCTACAACAACACTATTTTCGGTACTGAGTATCACTACATTCCAGAGACTGGCGACGTACCTCTGATTGCTGATATGTCCTCTGATATTCTTTCCCGTCCTCTTGACTTCTCCAAGTTCAGCTTCATCTATGCAGGCGTACAGAAGAATCTCGGCCCTGCTGGTGTAGTTCTGGTAGTTGCTAAGAAGTCCATGCTGGAAAAGAGCCCAGAAGGCCTGCCTACTATGCTCCGTTATGATACCTTCTACAGCAAGAATTCCCTGTACAATACCCCACCTGCTTTCTGCATTTACATGGTTGGCAAGACCGCAAAGTGGATTAAGTCTCAGGGTGGCTTAGAGGTAATGGCAGAGCGTAACAAGAAGAAGGCTGCTCTGGTATATGGTGCTATTGACAATTCCAATGGCTTCTATACAGGTCATGCAGATAAGGACAGCCGTTCCTTCATGAACGTAACCTTCCGCCTCCCAACTGAGGAGCTGGAGAAGAAGTTCGCAGCTGAGGCTCTGGAAAATGGCTTAGCTGGTACCAAGGGTCATCGTTCTGTTGGCGGTATGCGTACTTCTATCTACAATGCGATGCCTTATGAGGGCTGTGAGAAGTTAGCTGACTTCATGGAGAAGTTCCGCAAGGCTAACGCATAAAATTAAAAATAATATCGGGGTCAACCCCATTAAAACAGGGCTGTGAAAATCATTTTTCACAGCCCTTAATTCATATGTTACACGTATAAATTATCCCATTAAGTGGTAACAAAACCATTATCTTTAGCAACTTTAGTGACTTTTTCCATTGAATAATCCAATAAATCAACAATCTCTTGGATATTTTTATTCTTTTTCTACTATAAAAACTTTGTATTTTCCTATACTTTTCATTCTCTACTATAAAAACTTTTTAATAAAA
>CALZDE010000029.1 GCA_945637225.1 uncultured Selenomonadaceae bacterium | reverse complement strand
CTGTCATAGGAAGAAAATGCTTGTTGCATTTTCATGATTGAGGGCGTTATAAAGCAGAACTGGAACACTGGAGGCGATGAGCTTGAAACGTAGGTCTGTGGAAGCAATGCAGGATTTTTTGTCTGGCATTGGCGTAGATATTGAAAAAGCAGGTATGGAGAAAACACCAGCTAGAGTAGCTGAGATGTTTGAGTATCTTTTTAACGGAATGAATACGGATACTGCTGAAATATGGGGAGAACTTTTTCCATCGGAGGCTGATGGTATCGTAGTCGTGAAGGAAATTCCTTTTTATTCCATGTGTGAGCATCACCTTTTACCATTTTTTGGCAGGGTATCACTGGCTTACTTACCAAAGAATGGCATGGTAGCTGGGTTTAGCAAGTTTACAAAGCTGGTTGAGGTCATTTCGCACCGTCCTCAGCTTCAGGAGCGTATGACAAGGCAGATTGCAGAGGCAATAGCAGATGGACTTGAGGCAGAAGGCGTACTTGTCATTGTAGAAGCAACTCAGCTTTGCATGTGTATGCGTGGCGACTGTGCTCATGACACCAAAACTATGACCTCTGTGGGGTTAGGTGCCTTGAAGGAAGGTACTGCTCTTGGTCAGCAGGCTTTTAGTATGATCGTAGATAATAGGAAGGAATTAGCAAGATAATGAAGAATGAAATTAATTATATATGGAAAGATAATAAGAAATTAACCATTGGCAGTCCTTTAAATGGTACTAAAACTTTGATAATGGGTATTCTTAATGTCACACCGGATTCTTTTTCTGATGGTGGCAAATGGAACAGTATAGATAATGCCCTTCGTCACATGGAGGAAATGATAGAAGCTGGGGCGGATATTATTGACATTGGAGCGGAGTCCAGCCGCCCCGGTTTTCAGGTTATGAGTGCCAAAGAGGAAATTGAGCGTTTGAGTCCGTTCTTGGAGGCTATTGTGCCAAAGTGCCCTGTGCCTATTTCCATTGATACCTTTAAGGCTGAAACTGCTGAGTTTGCGGCGAAAATGGGCGTTCATATTCTCAATGATATTTGGGGACTGCAATATGCTGAGGAACCAGAGGAAATGGCAAAGGTAGCGGCTAAGTATAATCTTCCTGTGGTAGCAATGCACAACCGCAACAGCAAGATTTACGATGGCGATATAATAGACAGTATGCGTGATTTCTTTAGGGAAACCATTAAAATTGCGGAAAGAAACGGTATTCCTAGAAAAAATATCATACTTGACCCAGGAATTGGCTTTGGCAAGACACCAGAGGCTAATCTTGTAGTAATGAACCGCCTTGAAGAATTAAAGGTTATTGATGGTGTGGAATATCCTATGCTTTTGGGTACCAGCCGTAAGAGCTTCATCGGTTATGCACTTGATTTGCCAGTAGAGAAGCGTATGGAGCCAACAGGAGCAACCTGTGTATTAGGTCAGATGAAGGGGTGCGAGATAATGCGTATTCATGATGTAGCACCTATTGCACCTATGCTGGGTATTACTGATGCTATTTTAAAAGCAAAATAGGAGTAAATACAGTACTATGGATAATATAAAAATAGATAGAATGGAGTTTTATGGCTATCATGGCTGTTTAGCTGAGGAAAATCGTTTAGGTCAGAAGTTTCTTGTGGATTTGGAGCTGGGACTGGATTTACGCAGGGCAGGGCAGACTGATGAGCTGGATAAAACCATTAATTATGCTGAGGTTTTTGCAGAGACGAAGAAAATTGTAGAGGGTGAGCCTGTTAAGCTCATTGAGTGCCTTGCCGAGAAGATTGCCTCAATGATTTTAACAAAATTCTTATTGGCAGAGAATGTGAAGGTGACTATTCATAAGCCGGGTGCTCCTATTGCTGGTGCATTTCGTGATGTCAGCGTTACTGTGGAGCGGAGCAGTTATTACTGCTACTTGGGATTAGGCTCTAATATTGGCAATAAGGCAGAATATATTTTAAAGGCGATGGATTTACTAAAGAAAAATCCTAATATTTATTCCTTGGAAAGTTCTTCCTTTTATGAAACACCGCCTTGGGGCAAGACTGACCAGCCACCTTTTATTAACTCTGTAGCAAAGGTAAAATGCGGCTGTGAGCTTCATGAGCTTCTTGAGATATGCCAGTCTGCTGAATTGGAATTAGGGCGTGAGCGCAAGGAGCACTGGGGACCTCGTACCATAGATATTGATTTGCTGTGTACAGATAAAATGGCAAGCTGTGATGATGAATTATTAAAGCTTCCTCATCCATATATGCTTGAAAGGGCATTTGTACTGGTACCACTGGCAGAACTGTCTCCAGAACTGAAAATAAAGGGCATGGCTGTCAAGGCTCATTTAGCTAAATTAAATGACAGGGATACTATTGTGAAGCTTAATGATTGAAGAAGGTGAGTTTTGTGGATTTTAACGGTTACAATAATGAAGAAACGGAGCAGTCACCGGGCTATATAATGTACGAGTCTTTGCAGGAGGTAAGCATTTTCAGCCTGATTGAAGATTTTTATCTTGAACATGACGAATTTGATGATGTTATTCCTCAGAAGGTTTTAGAAAAGTATTTCCGTCTCTTGATTTGGGATGGCAGGTCAAATGATGAAATTCATAATATGTGGCCTGTTATGGAGCTTACTTTTCTTTATATGGAGGAAAGGGAACTTGAAGACCCTAGTCAGCTTAATATGTACGATTACCAGCTTATGCTGTGGCGGGCGGCTCATGGTGAATTAGGCAAGAATGTATATCTTCTTACTGAGGATAATGTAAAGTATTTTATCAATACCTTGGGTGATTTTTATGAGTATCTGCTGAATCGTACAGAAATTGGCGACGAAATGCTGGAAATTTCTCTGGAGGATTTTCATAATTCCGTATATGTATTAAACAACTTTGATTTTCCAGAGATAAATGAAAATGATGAGTTCTTTGAACAGCTCCTTCATATCAGTGAAATGACTCAGGAGGAAGCACTTGATATGAATTCAGCTTTGGAACAGCTTTTGAATAAAATGGGAGACTTTTATCAGAAGCCGGAGTATGAGCTGGATTTAAATCGTGCTATGATGTTATTTACAGACCCTGATATGCCAGAGGATGAAAAGACAAATCGGGAATTTTGGTACAGTTTTTGGGATTACTTCATGTTTGATTACCATCTGATTACTTCAGATATGGTGCCAGTTTATTACTATTTTAAGACTGTGGGACCTAATCTTGCGGCCTGTGAAAAAATGATTATCCGTGACCTTATCAATGCCCAGTTCAGGGTATTTGAAATTGTGACTGCGGGTGATACTTTTGCATATTGCAAGGACCTTCTCAGGGATGAGTATTTTGAAATTCCTACACCAAATATTGTCGGTGATACGGATAATGTCATTATGCTGGGACATACCCATAAGAGCGGGCCTATGCTCCTCAACTATCTTACTCAGTTTGAAGCTACGCCGAAGCTGAGGGAACGCATTGTAAATGATATTATGCAGCAGTTTAAAATGTATCGGTGTCAGGCTCCTAAAGCAAGTATGGATGATTTCTTAAATCGTCACAGTGCGCTGGTACGTCAGATTATTATGATTTTCTCCACAAGGGCACAGCTTGGCGTGACTTCCTTCAATGATTTGCCAAAGCCGATGAAGAAAAGAAAGCGTAATTTTGTCAGCAAGGATTTGAAAAAACAGATTATTCAGCTCTGGCAGAAGGTCGGCATGAGCAAAAGCTGTATCCGTCTAGCGTGGGATTTGTATACTGATGCTGTTATGGCAGAATGCAACGGTCCATGGATAGCGGCTTCAGATGAAGTTATCTGTGCGGTTACTATCCTTATCTGCCGTATCAATAACATGGTTTATGTAAAGCAGGATGGCTGGTTTAAAATCTTTAATGTCAAGAAAAACGATGTTACTATTATTGTCGATTGGATTATTGAGGGACTGGACCTCAGACCATCAGATCCACGCTATATGTCCGAGGAAGGTTTTGTACGGGCATTGTACTTTGAGCCAACTGCTTTAGGTGAAGCTTGATAAAAATTATGAGGGAGCGGAAAAAAATGCTTGACAAATCCGCTCCTTTGTATTATCATTTTAGTCAGTTAAAAGAATATAGGCTTAAATCTGTGATCAGGAAATAGTAACCTTTCATACTTCTCTCTAGCGAGCTGGTGACTGCTTCGGCAGTGGTGGAATGACCGGTGTGAAGCGATTGGTGAATGGTCCTGTGAGAGTCCACCGAATTAGGTTAAGTAGTAGGCTGGAACGGTTGCCACCGTTATATGGCTATAGTATCGGCAGATTGCCTGTACTTGAGAGAGTGTCGTATCGGGTGGCACAGCGAGGTTATGCTTCGTCCCGTCGGGGGTGAAGTGTTTTTTATTGCCTTCGATAATCATCGGATAGACACTGAAGCCGGGTGGCACAGCGGAAACCATTTCGCCCCATGCAATAGCTATATTTTTAGTTATGCGCACATGGGAGTGAAGTGGTTATTTTATTTTGAAAATATTAATTTAGATAAATCTGATTTTGCAAAAGGGGTAAGAAAAATGATTAAGGAAGCTATCGTAAAGATTGTTAATAAAGAGGATTTAACCTATCAGGAAGCATATGAAGTAATGAACGAGATTATGACCGGTGCAACTTCTCCTACTCAGAATGCGGCTTTTCTGGCGGCTCTTTCCACTAAGAGTGCGAAGGCAGAAACCACTGATGAAATTGCAGGCTGTGCGGCGGCTATGAGAGACAATGCTACTAAGGTAGATACTGGCATGGAGATTTTTGAAATCGTAGGTACTGGCGGTGATAATGCTCACAGCTTCAACATTTCCACTACCTCAGCACTGGTTGCGGCTGCTGGCGGTATGAAGGTTGCTAAGCATGGCAATCGTGCAGCTTCCTCTCTCTGTGGTACTGCTGACTGCCTTGAGGCTTTGGGAGTAAACATTCAGCAGAGTCCAGAGCGTTGTGTGGAGCTTCTGAAGGAGGCTGGCATGTGCTTCTTCTTTGCTCAGAAGTATCATTCCTCTATGCGCCATGTAGGTGCTATCCGTAAGGAGCTGGGTGTTCGTACCGTATTCAACATCTTAGGCCCTCTGACAAACCCTGGTTCTCCACAGCGTCAGCTCTTAGGTGTTTATGATGAATATCTGGTAGAGCCATTAGCACAGGTTTTAATGAGCCTTGGCGTAAAGCGTGGCATGGTTGTTTACGGTCAGGACAAGTTAGATGAAATTTCTTTAAGCGCACCTACTAAGGTTTGCGAGTTCAAGGAAGGCTGGTTCAAGTCCTATGTAATTAAGCCAGAGGATTTCGGTATGGAGCGTTGCACTAAGGAAGATTTAAAGGGCGGTACTCCTGCTGAGAATGCGGCTATTACAAGAGCTGTTTTAGCTGGTGAGAAGGGCCATAAGAGAAATGCGGTACTGCTTAATGCAGGTGCTTCCCTCTATATCGGTGAGAAGGCAGAGAGCTTTGCAGAAGGTGTGAAGCTGGCGGCAGAAATCATTGATTCCGGCAAGGCGGCAAAAGTATTAGATAAGATGATTGAGGTAAGTAACAGACCAGAGTAATTTAGAAGTAAGGTGCTAGGGATGAAGGTTAAGATTTGCGGTATTAGAGATATGGAAGCTGCCAAGGCAGTAATGCAGGGTGCAGACTATATGGGCTTTATCATGAGTGACCGCTTTAGAAGATATATTTCTCCTGAAATTGTGAAGGAAATAGCTGAATATGTGTCGAATAACAGTAATGTGAAAACTGTGGGTGTCTTTGTAGACCAGCCAGCAGATTTTGTAAATGATATTTCTGAGTTTTGCAATCTCGACTATGTACAGCTTCACGGCCATGAAAGTGCTGATTATGCAAAAAAGATAAAGAAGCCTGTTATTAAGGCATTCCGCTATGGTGAGGATTTCTCGGTAGAGGATGCAGAGAATTATCCAGCAGAGCTTATTCTCATAGACAGCTACAGCAAAAATACTGTAGGCGGTACGGGAGTTTCCTTCGCTTGGGAAAAGGCTGCAGAGGAAATAACCAAATTAAAAAAGCCTTACATAATTGCTGGTGGTATTAAATCAAGTACCGTATTAGAAGCAAAAGCAATTTTTCATCCCTACGGTGTAGATGCATCTGGTTCAATGGAGATAGACGGCAAGAAGTCCCCAAGGCTGATAGCTGAATTTTTGGAGGCAGTAAAATCATGAGTGAAGAAAAGAAAAGAGATATGCTCTTTGAAATAGTAGAAAAGAAAAAGTTAATCGTAGAAAAGGCAAAGCAGGAGCTTCCTCTTCATGAGCTGAAAAAGCAGGTAAAATGCGGTAAGTTCGGCATGTCCCAGAAATTCAGAAATAATAAGTGGAATCTTATAGCAGAGTGCAAATTGCAGTCTCCATCAAAGGGCCTTTTCAAGCAGAGCCACACAGTAGAGGAATTGGCGAAGATATATGCGGCTAACGGTGCAAGCATGTTATCTGTTCATACTGATCCTCATTTCCTGGGCAAGAATGAAGATATACCAATGGTGAAGTCAATTGTAGATATTCCTGTTATGCGTAAGGAATTTATCATTGATGAGTATCAGATTTACGAATCAAGAATGCTGGGTGCAGATGCGGTACTGCTAATAGCACGAATACTTACAAAAGAGCAGTTAAAACAGTTCTTGTATCTCACATGGAGCCTTGGCATGGATGCACTTATCGAGGTACATGATGAGGAGGATATGGAAAAGGCATTAGCTACGCCAGCAGAGTACATCGGTATCAACAACCGCAATCTGAAATACTTCAATACTACTATTGAAAATACCATTGAGCTTTTACCTAGTGCAGACAAGAACAGAACCCTCATAAGTGAAAGCGGTATTTTCACCATGGAAGACGTAGAAAAGCTGAGAAATGCAGGTGTTGATGGCATTTTGGTAGGCGAAGGACTTTCCACCGCTTCTGATGTGGCACTTAGGACACAGGAATTTTCATATTCCAAAAATTAATTTTAGAAAAAGTTACTTTTACATAGATTTAGGAGGAAACTAAGATGGCAAAGGGCAGATTTGGTAAGTACGGCGGACAGTATGTTCCTGAAATAGTAATGCCAGTTCTCACAGAGTTAGAGGCAGCATATGAAAAATACAAGAATGACCCTGAATTTTTGGCAGAGGTAAGAAAGTATTTCAATGAATATGCAGGCCGTCCTACCCTGTTATATTATGCAGAAAAATTAACTAAGCACTATGGCAAGGCAAAGATTTATTTAAAGCGTGAGGATTTGCTTCATACTGGTGCTCATAAGATTAATAATGCTTTAGGTCAGGTGCTTTTGGCAAAGCGTATGGGTAAAAAGCGCATTATTGCAGAGACTGGTGCAGGTCAGCATGGTGTAGCAACTGCTACCGTAGCGGCACTTTTCGGCATGGAGTGCAAGGTTTTCATGGGTGCACTCGATATGGAGCGTCAGAAGCTGAACGTATTTAAAATGCGTCTGCTTGGCACTGAGGTAGTTCCTGTAACCACAGGCACAAGCACTTTAAAGGATGCTACGAGCGAAGCTATCCGTTACTGGGCGGCAAATATTACCGATACTCATTACATCATCGGTTCTGCAGTAGGCCCTCATCCATATCCTACCATGGTTCGTGACTTCCAGTCTGTTATCGGCAAGGAAATCAAGGAGCAGATTAAGGAAGAAGCAGGCGGAAAAATTGATTATCTGATTGCCTGTGTAGGCGGTGGCTCCAATGCTATTGGTACCTTCTATGACTTTAAGGATGATAATTCAGTTCAGAAAATTGGTGTTGAAGCAGGCGGACGTGGCCCTGCTGTTGGCGATAATGCCATTACCTTAAGTTCTGAAGGCCCTCTGCCTGGTGTTCTTCATGGTGCATATACCTACTTAGCGCAGGATGATGATGGTCAGGTTATTGAGGTTTATTCTATTTCCGCTGGCCTTGATTATCCAGGTGTTGGCCCTGAGCATTCCTACTTCAGAGATGCTGGCGTAGTTAAGTATGTTTCTATCAATGACCAGGAGGCTCTTGACGCATTCCAGCTGTTAAGCCGTGAAGAAGGTATTATCCCAGCTATTGAAAGCTCTCATGCACTGGCATACCTTGAAAAGCTGATGCCAAATACCAAGGAAGATGAAGTTGTAGTTGTTACCCTGTCTGGCCGTGGCGATAAGGACGTTCAGCAGGTGGCAAAAGCATTAGGGGAGGAGATTGACTAATGAGCCGTTTAGAAGAAAAGTTTGCTAATTTAAAAGAAAATGGCAAAAAAGGACTTATAATATATATTACCGCAGGTCTTCCTGATGCAGAAACTACAGTTAAGGCTGTTCTGGAAGCAGAAAAGGCAGGAGCAGATATCATTGAGCTGGGCATTCCATTCTCTGACCCTATGGCAGATGGCCCTGTTATTCAGGCGGCTGCCTATACCGCTATCAAAAATGGCATGACCGTCAAGGGCGTTCTGGAAATCGTCAGGGAGATAAGAAAGACCTCTCAGATTCCATTGGTAGGCATGGGCTATGTGAATAACATGCTTCATTATGGCTTTGAAAAGTTTACTGCTGATGCGGCGGAAGCAGGTCTTGATGGCCTTATCGTACCTGATGTGCCTCATGAGGAATCAGCTGAGATGAAGGCTGCATGCAAGGCAAATGGTATGCACTTGGTTGAATTTGTTACACCTGGTACTACTGATAGTCGTATAAGTGAAACTTGTACTACTGCTGATGGATTTATTTACTGTGTTTCCATCAACGGTGTAACTGGTGTAAGAAAGATTGACTATTCTCCAATCAATAATGTAATTGAGCATGTCAAGAAGCAGACCGCTACCCCATGTGCAGTAGGCTTTGGCATTGGTTCTGTGGAAGCGGCTATTGACGCGGCTAAGCAGGCAGATGCAGTTATCGTAGGTTCTGCAGTAGTTAAGCGTATTGCAGAGGGCAAGCTTGCAGAGGCATGTGAGTTTATTAACAGCCTGAGAAGTGCTCTCGATGAAAATTACAGCAAGTAATTAGTGATGATATGATAGGTGTGTTTCTCAGATGGGAATGCACCTATTTCGATTTTAGGTAAGGATGATATTTATGAAGCTTACACCATCTCGCATGGAATTTAAGGAGCTGGCAAAGAACGCAAATATAGTGGCAATTTCTGCTGATGTTTCCACTGATTTGGATACCCCGGTTTCCGCTTATTATAAATTGGTAAACAATGAAGAGGGCTTTCTCTTAGAATCTGTAGATGCCCATCAGAAGTTTGGCCGTTATTCCTTCATTGGAGCAGAGCCTTTTGTCCGTTTGCAGATTTACAAGAACCGTCTTATGGTGCAGGAAAATTACAAGATGAAGGCCATTGACGGCGACCCTGTAACAGCGATGAACACCTATATGAAGGGTTTCAAGAGTGCGTTGGGCGATATTAATCTGCCACTGGCTAACGGTGGTGCAGTAGGCTATTTCAATTATGAGACTTCCGCAGTTTTTGACAGGGTTCGTGGTGTAGACATTGCAGAGGATGAAATTCTCGGTGAGTTTATGATTTGCCGTATTCTCATGGTATTTGACCAGCAGAAAAATGCGTCTAAGCTTATTCTCTTAGCTGAAACTAATGATACTGATGACGATATAGATCAGATTTACACCGATGCAGTCAACAAGCTGAAGGATTTAAAGGAAAAACTTTACGGGGCAATTCCAGTGCAGGAAATCAAATCCAAGCCTCGTCAGGAGAAGGTGGACTTCTTAGCCCGCTATGGTGAAATGCCTGAGGATTTTGCCAAGGCTATCCAAAAGTGCAAGGACTACATCAATGCAGGAGATATTTTCCAGGTAGTTCCTTCCCGTCAGTTCAGGGAAAAGCTGACCAAACCACCATTTTTATTCTATCGCCGTCTGCGTCAGGTAAATCCTTCTCCATATATGTTTTATCTGAATTTTGGCAGAAAGAAGTTTGTAGCGGCTTCTCCGGAAATGCTGGTTAAGGTTGCAGGCAAATACGTTTATACCTATCCTATTGCCGGTACCAGAAAGCGTGGTGCAAATGAAGAAGAAGATAAGGCATTAGAAGCAGAATTAGTAGTAAATATTAAGGAATGTGCCGAGCATTCCATGCTGGTAGATTTGGCAAGAAATGATATTGGACGTATCAGCAAGCCAGGTACAGTAAGAGTAACAAAGCTTCGTCAAGTAGAGAGATTTTCTCACGTAATGCACATGGTTTCCGAGGTGATGGGTGACTTAAAGGATGGCTACACACCAATGGATGTTTTAAAGGCATGCTTCCCAGCAGGAACCGTCAGCGGTGCACCTAAATTACGTGCTATGGAGATAATTAACGAGCTTGAGCCAGTAAAAAGAGGTTCTTATTCCGGTACTGTAGGATATATGGATTTTAATGGAAACATGGATATGTGCATTACCCTCCGTACCATGATAATTGATGGAGATAATGCTTATATTCAATCCGGTGCAGGTATCGTTTATGACTCAGAAGCTGAGTTTGAATATAAGGAAATTTTGCAGAAATCAAAGGCAATGTTTACTGTGGTAGAGGAGGTAGAAAACGATGTTGCTCATTTTAGATAATTATGACTCCTTTACTTATAATGTATATCAGCTTATCTGTGATTTAGGCAAGGAAGTTGAGGTAATTCGTAACGACCAAATTACACCGGAAGAGGTAGAAAAGAGAAATTACGAAGCAATTATTATTTCACCGGGTCCAGGTGTACCTTCAGAATCTGGAATAACAGACGCACTGATTAACTACATGAAGGGCAAGGTGCCAATCTTAGGAATTTGCTTAGGACATCAGGCTATTGGCGAAGTATTTGGTGGTAAGGTAGTAAGAGCCGGAGAAATAGTTCATGGCAAAACCTCTCCTATCAAGCACTGTGGAAATGGAATTTATGAGGGGATTCCACAGGGTGTAGAAATAGGCAGGTACCATTCCTTGATTGTAGAAAGAGAAAGCCTGCCTGACTGTCTGGAAATTACCTCTGAATTAGAAAATGGCATGATAATGGGTATCCGCCATAAGGAATATGATATCAATGGTATGCAGTTCCACCCAGAATCTATTTTGACTCCAATGGGCAGGGAAATGGTGAACAACTGGATAAAATCCATAAAATAGATTAGATTTTCAAAATCTGATTTGTAAAAAATGATTATTTTGAGGTACATCTCTTGTGGGATGTGCCTTTTCTTTTGGGAAAATGGCTTTTTAGCAGAAAGATAAGTAAAACTTGACAAAAATACAGAAAATAGATAAAAGTTAAGAAAAATGTTAAAAAATATGTTGAGAAATATGGAAATAGATGATATAATTTAAAAAGAAGGATTTAATTTATAAAATGTTAATAAAAATGTAAAGAAAAATGTGATATAAAAGTGAGGGACGGCAATGATTGAGAGAAAATTGTATTCTTATATGGAGAAATGGCAGGAAAAAAGCAGAAAGAAGGCACTATTAATCTGTGGAATGCCTCAGGTGGGGAAAACAAGCCTTGTGAGAACATTTTGCCGGGCTAAGTACGAGCAGTTCATTGAATTGAATTTTGGAAGTGATGAGAGGGCAAGAGAGCTTATCTTGGCTAATTCCAATAAGGAAACGCTCATTGATGATATACTCTCCTATAAGAAACGTCAGCTTGTACCGGGAAGGACAGCGGTGTTTTTCGATGATATACATGCTTTTCCGCCAGCACGTGAGGCGATGAAGTATCTGGTGAAGGATGGAAGCTTTGACTGTATTGAGGCAGGCAGTTTTATTGATATGACGGAGACGGCAGGAGATTTTGAGGAAGTAAAATGGCTCTATCCACTGAATTTTGAGGAATTTTGCAAGGCAATGCAGGTACCTTCCGAAAGTATAGATTATCTTCGTAAATGCTATGATGATGTTCAGCCGGTGAGTGTGGCAGTACATGAGACTATGCTGAAGCTTTTAAGGCTTTATATGGTAGTCGGGGGCATGCCTTCTGTTGTTAATCAGTATCTTGATACACAGGATATTGGCGAGGTTATCAGAGAGCAGAGGGAGATTATTGAAATTTACAGAAATGTCATAAATGATTTTTCAGAAAAAAAGAATGCTGAAAAGATAAGGCGGATTTTCGATAATACAGCCAGCCAGCTCAATGATACTATACGCCGTTTTGTCATTGCGGATATTGACAATAAGGGCAGGGCGAATACTTACGAGAGCAGTTTTAAATGGCTTATTGATTCAGGTATAGGAACAGCTTCATACAATGTAAATGAGCCACAGTCACCGCTCCAGCTGAATGAAAAGAAAAATCTTTTTAAGTTTTATTTAGGAGATACCGGACTTTTGTGTGCAATGTTTTCAGAAAAAGTGCAGTTTGAAATTTTAAATGGAAATACAAGTATTAACGAAGGAAGTATTTTAGAAAATTTCTTTGCACAGGAATTAAAAGCAAAAGGGTTTAATTTACATTATTTTGGCGAAAAGAAATATGGAGAAATTGATTTTTTAATTCAGGAAAATTCCAATGTGGATATTATTGAATTAAATGATACTGGCGATTATAAAAATAATAAAGCATTAAAGAAAATTTCAGATAATGAAAAATGGAATTTCCGTTATACAGATGTATACTGCCATGGAAATATTATGCAGGAAAATAACATAAGATATTTACCTTTTTATATGATTCTGTTCTACGGCAAGAAAAAGGAAAAGCCAACTCAGAAGTACACCATAGATTTATCTGCTCTGAAATTTTAAAGTATTTTCAAAATCTGATTTTAAAAATTGCAATCAAAAACGACAGCCTATTGAAGTATATCAGTAAGCTGCCGTTATTTTTTTACTTGATTTAAGCCTTAGCTTTAGCCTTGTCTTCCTTAATCATTTCACGAATAGCTTCAACTGCAGTTCTTACAGCTAAATCTGTATCATGAGCAACAGGATTTTCAAGACCTGCCTTTTCTCTTTCCTGATTTGCTACTACCATGAAGATAGCACCAGCACGTGCTCTGAGGTAGCTTGATACTATGAAAAGAGCCGCGGATTCCATTTCGGAAGCAAGACAGCCCATCTTTACCCAGGCATTCCACTTGTTCTCCAGTTCATAGCTGACTGGCATGAGTTCAGGACTGTGCTGACCATAGAAAGAGTCCTTGCTCTGTGCTACACCTACATGATATGGTGCTTCAAGCTTCTGACTTGCCTTGATAAGAGCGTTTACTATCTGATGGTCGGCTACGGCTGGATATTCGATAGGTGCATATTCTCTGGTAGTTCCTTCAGCACGGATAGAGGCAGTAGCAATTACCAGATCACCGCTCATGACATCAAGCTGCATACCACCGCAGGTACCGATTCTGATGAATGTATCTGCACCGCAATTGAAAAGCTCCTGCACGCCGATAGCTGTGGAAGGGCCACCCATACCTGTACTGCATACTGTTACCTTCTCACCTTCAAGGTAGCCAGTGTAAATCATATACTCACGGCTGTCTGCAACAAACTTTGCATCATCGAGGTAAGCGGCAATCTTTTCTACACGCTTAGGGTCACCAGGCAGAATAACGTACTTGCCAATGTCTCCCTTGCCTGCGCAAATGTGATACTGAAGGTCAGGATTTTCCGAATATTTCATAGTTACGTCCTCCTTTGGATTTTAAAAATTTCTGTTCGTACATATACTACATAATTAATATACGATATTTTATGGTAAAATCCTGCTTTTTTAGAAATTCAGTTTGCAAATAGCTTAGTTTTCTTTGTAAGGAGTAGCCAAAACCAGTATAAAACCCATGCAGGAAAGGCATACGCTGATTGTAATGGCAGTCAAAAGGCCGATCTGCTCGCCAAGTGCCGCTGTTATAGCTGCTCCGATAGCACCCATGCCAAAGGAAGCACCCATCATCATGCCAGAAGCAACGCCCTTGAAATTAGGCATCATGCGCTGAGTCCACACAATAGAGCTTGGCTGGCCTGCCTGAATAAACGCACCAGAGAGGAAAAGAGCTAATATAGACAGAAGTTCGGTGTTGGCATTGTAGCAGAAATAAAGGCTGGGGATGATAGCCAGTGCCATAGAAGAGGCAAGAACCTTTTTGTGATTTAATCTGTCGCCTAATTCACCGCCAATTAAACCGCCTGTAACAGTACCGCCAAGGAATACCGTCAGCATAAAGCCTGACATGATAGATGAACAGCCGTTGCTTATCATGAGAATTGGCAGGAAGGTATTGATGGCCATATAGCTCCAGCAACGAAGTCCCATTGCCAGATTTAATTTTAAAATGGAAGAATTTTTTAAAAGTGAACTGATTACGGTACTGCTTTCAGTATTGCTTTTGCTTTTTCCAGCGGTAGGAAGCTTGTAAAGACCATATTTCCAGTAAAGAAATCCTAAGAAAATGCCAGGGACAGCTAAAAGAAAGATATTTTCAATACCGCAATTTTCCATAAATGCCATAACGACCACAGGTGCCAAAGCAAAACCGAAATTACCACCTGCAACATAGTAGGACATTACTCGCCCTAAATTGGATTTGCTGGAAAGAAAGGTTGCAAGGGAGGTTCCGAGAGGATGCATAGCCGCTACCGCTAATCCTAAGAAAAACAAAATAGGAAAAACAGGAGGCAGACTATTCAAATAACCTAAAGAACACGCTGTTAGTCCTGTAATTGGTACTGCAAATAGTAGAATTATGCCATAATTTCTTTTATCAAAGATATAACCAAGAATGGGCTGACTAAAATTAGCAGAAAAGGAAAGAACCATTACCAGGATACCGCTCATGGTGAGAGATACGCCAAGCTTTGTCATGAGAAGTGGCAGAAGTACGGGGAGAAAGTTGTTATAGAAGTCAACAAAGCCATGCCCTGCACAGATAAGAGCAATACCGCCAGCACGATTGGATTTTGTCATGTAATCACGTCCTTTGCATAATATGT
>CALZDE010000028.1 GCA_945637225.1 uncultured Selenomonadaceae bacterium | reverse complement strand
GCTGTGTATATGAAGTATGAATTATTTTTCTATAACATGTCTGAGTACATTCTATATGAATAACATATTCTGCACTATTATTGTTAATCAAATATTGTAATTCTTCATTATCTAAAATAATATTAAACTTCAATCTAATATCATTGTCAGTGTTTTCTATATTTACATTAAAAGAAAATTCACTATCAATATAATCATCACTATATGAGGTTAATACAGGATGTGGATATAATCTAGCCCTTATGTCCATAAAGCATTACCTCCATCGAACTATTTTCTGCATAATCTATTGTAAAATCAACAATCAATTTTTTCTTACCTTCAACTTTATAAATATTAATCGCATTTTTTTCAAATTTTAAACCACGTCCCGTATTAATATTTTTCGCAGATAAAATATTTACATCTACATTACTTTGTTCACCAGATAATTTAAACTGTAATTGTGCTCTCTCAATAGTATTAACAGGTGTAAAGATAAGCCTATACAGATTTTTTCTTTTATCTAAATTCATTATCCTTATTGCAGTTTTTGAAGTATTTATTTTTTTTCTTATAATTTCAGGCGTTTTACGTTCTTTCTTTATCTTTTTTTCTTTACCTTCGCCGTTTGTACCAGCATTATCGCCTTGATTTTTGCCATAACCTGTACCAATATCACTTATATTTTTCTTATCATTTGCGTAATCTTTACTGCCATTCCCCTCTGTATTATCATCCATATTTTTATCATCTTCAGACTTTTTATCGTTCTCAGGATTTAATTCATTACTGTTAGATTTAAGATTTCCCTTAATTTCCTTAGTATTAATATTTATCCCTTTTGTCCTATTTGATAAACCTTCATAATTATCTGATCCGTTTTCAATAATACTATTATCTGGTAAATATTCTCCTACGCCCTCAGCATCTAGACTATCTGTTGGAGTTTTTTTACCTAATTCCAAAATTACTTCTTTTAATCTTTTATATAGTCCCTGCTTTAGTTGTTTAGCCTGCGTTTTCTTGCTATGACGCTCTGGCTCCCATGCATTATGCTGAGGATTTTCCATTTCTCTAAAATATTCATTTATTTTTTCATCTTTTAAAATACATATTCCAGCAAATTGTATAGCTGATGGAAAATTCTTCTGATCAAATACCTTCATGCCATTCATACGTGTCATCATTACACGTCTATGTAAATCATTTTGTAAAAGTATATGAACTTCAATATTTCCTAAACCAGCATAGTCTTCTTCTAACTCAACTGATTTTTCACTTGTTAAAACTTGATAATAGTTATATGCTAATTTTGCATTATCCTTATATTTTTCTACAATATTTGATAAAGTGTCTTTGTTTATTAAAGTATTACTTACATTTACTTCTAAAGCATTATTATAAATTGCAACTAAAAAATCATCCAATATAGAAGCTATTATTTCAGTCTCCCAACAGTCTTCATCGTTAAAACCTAAAATAAAAACATCTGTCCCTGACTCTTTACGAGTAAAATTCTTATCCCATGACATACATTTTTTTATAGCAGAGTTTTTATTAATATTTCCATAATAACCAGTTCCTGTAGTTATTGGATCAATGTTATTAGATACTTCATGACGTCCTTTTTCAAATGAAACTAATTTAGCAATTCCCTGCGTTGCCTTTAAACCGCTAATATCCTGTGTAGAATACAAAATTGTTCTTAATGATGAACAGGCAAATGGAGCGGATTTTCCTATACCAAAACTGCCGCCAGAACTGCCACTTTTATCTGATACGCCAGCAGATTTTACAAGATTTTGCCAAGGTGAATTATATTCTTCATCTGAACCTTCTAAACCTCTGGTATTGAAATCACTAATTCTTAACAATGAAATTGTTCCACTATTTATAAGTTTTAATGCTTTATGAAAAAAATCTTTTATTTTCTTGTTATTTTGTTTATACCAAAAAGTGTAACAAGCTTCTATAGCATTTTTTAACGATGAAAAATCATTTAGAATATCATCATCTACGGATAATTTACTGCATGAAAATTCAACTCTTACAGGGTGTCCGTTATCAATTTTAGCATCCAAAGAATTTTGACAAATTTCTCTAGCTAACGATTTATAAGGACTGCCCTTAAAAGTTTCTATACCAGCTTCACCTATACCATTTACAGTTCCAAAATTATTACTAGGAAAATTCCAACCTATAGCCACAAAATCCACATCCTTGAAATCATTATTTATTGAAATTATGCGATACCAATTATATCTAATATTACACTTTTATCGTAATTTTGTCAAGAAAAGCCCCGCCATGATTACTCATGACGGGGACATATTTTACTTTTATTAGGAATTACTCTGCTAATTCACTGAGGATATCATTTTCAGCTGTCTTGTCGTCTGCTGGAGCTTCTTCCTCTTTGTTGTCACCCTCGTAAACTACGCGGATGTTTCTGTAACGGCCCATACCAGTACCAGCTGGAATCAGCTTACCGATAATTACGTTCTCCTTCAGACCAATCAGAGGATCAATCTTACCCTTGATAGCAGCATCAGTCAGGACACGAGTGGTTTCCTGGAAGGATGCAGCAGACAGGAAGGAGTCAGTTGCCAGAGAAGCCTTGGTAATACCCAGCAGGATTGGCTTAGCCACAGCTGGCAGACCGCCATCCTCGATTGCCTTGGTATTAGCTGCCTCAAAGATATTGATATCGATGTACTCGTTTGGCAGGAAATCGGTGCTGCCGGAGTCCTCAATCTTAACTTTGTGAAGCATCTGACGAACCATAACCTCGATATGCTTATCGTTGATACCAACACCCTGAGTCTTATAAACCTTCTGTACTTCATATACCAGATATCTCTGTGTTTCCTTCAGGCCGCATACACGCAGGATGTCATGTGGATTAATGGAACCTTCAGTAAGCTTACCGCCTGGCATGATATGCTGGCCCTGCTTGCAAGCGAGACGGGAACCGAATGGAATATCGTATTCCTTTGCATCACCAGCAGTTGGGGTAATGGTAACCTTATAAAGACCATTATGCTCAGAAATTGCAACAGTACCTTCAATTTCAGCAATGATTGCATTGTGCTTAGGCTTGCGGGCCTCAAACAATTCCTCGACACGAGGCAGACCCTGTGTAATATCCTCACCTGCGACACCACCGGTATGGAATGTACGCATGGTCAGCTGAGTACCAGGCTCACCGATGGACTGAGCGGCGATAATACCAACAGCCTCACCTACGTTTACCTCGGTAGCATTAGCCAGGTCACGGCCATAGCACTTTATGCAGACACCATACTGAGACTTACAGGTCAGTACGGAACGGATGGATACCTTATCACGAACCTTGCAGATTTCATCAGCCAGCTTGTTATCAACATAGTCATTAATGGAAGCAATCTTCTCATTAGTTTCTGGATTGATAATATCCTCAGCCAGTACACGGCCTACGATACGCTCGCTAAGAGGTTCGATAATACCGTTGTTCTCGGTGATTGCCTCAACCTCGATACCACGGATATTGTTATTTCTAACCTTAACTTCCTTCGCATCGCTAGAAAGAACAGCCTCGATATACTCCTCAGTAAGAGGTACACCAGCAGGTACAATTTCATTACCCTCACTGTCAAGCACAGCATTGGTAGTGTCCTTGCCCATCATCTGAATGATCATGGCCTTCTTGATTGCGGCGCGGGAATGTTCCTCTGGAGCACCCAGAGAAATAGTCTCGGTAACGGTAGCGTTGTTCATTACGCTGTCAGCAGCACCAGTGGTACCACGGAGAACCAGCTCAGCTACACCGCACTCACCAATTACCTTCAGCTCTTCCTCAGTAATAAGGCTGTCCTTCTCAAAGAGAACTTCACCAGTCTCAGGATTGATTACATCAGCTGCCAAACGGCGGTCAATGAGGGTTTCCTTCAGCTGCTCAATAGCATCTGCTGCACTTACTGCAAGACGGGCACGCTCACGAACCAGGTTAATACCTACAACGTCACAGTCGTCCTCACGAACAATTACGTCCTGAGATACGTCAACCAGACGACGAGTCAGGTAACCGGAGTCAGCGGTACGAAGCGCGGTATCAGTCAGACCCTTACGAGCACCATGAGAGGAAATGAAGTAATCGGATACGGACAGACCTTCACGGAAGTTTGCGGTAATAGGAATCTCGATGGTCTTACCGGAAGGACCAGCCATCAGACCACGCATACCTGCCAGCTGACGCATCTGCTGTTTATTACCGCGGGCACCGGAATCAGCCATCATACGGATTGGGTTGAAGAGATCCATGTTTTCCATCATGGCATCTGCAACGTCATCAGTAGTCTTATTCCAGAGCTTAATTACCTTGTTATAACGCTCCTCATCGGTGATAAGACCGCGATTCATCTGCTTCTCGACCTTATCTACACGATCACGAGTTTCCTGCAGCATAGCAGGCTTCTTTGGAGGAACCTTGATATCGGCAATGGCTACGGTCATACCTGCAATACAAGCATAATGATAGCCAAGATTCTTTACATTATCGATAACAACTGCAGTCTGACTGCCACCAAGGTTATCAAAGCACTTAGCAACCAGCTTGCCTAACTGCTTCTTAGCCATGGTCTCACCTAAGAACCACTCTTCATGCTTGGTTTCCATAGGCTCGCCAGTCTCCGGGTTGATATCAGGAACTTCCTTCTTGTAGTACGCACGAATCTTGAATGGAAGAATCTCATTGAAGATCATACGGCCTAAGGAAGTATTAACAAGACCGAAGTCTACGATTTCACCATTTTCATTCTTTTCACGGATACGTACCTTGATAGGTGCCTGCAGGTCAAGGTTCTTGTGCTGATATGCCAGCAGTGCTTCATTGATACCAGTGAATACACGGCCATGACCAAGTGCAGTATCGCGGATAATGGTCAGATAGTAAGAACCAAGTACCATATCCTGAGAAGGAACGATGATAGGACCGCCATCCTTTGGTGCAAGGATGTGGTTAGCTGCCAGCATCAGTACACGAGCCTCAGCCTGTGCCTCAGCGGAAAGTGGCAGATGGATAGCCATCTGGTCACCATCGAAGTCGGCGTTATATGCAGTACATGCCAGAGGATGAAGCTTAAGAGCACGACCCTCAGTCAGAACTGGCTCGAATGCCTGAATACCTAAGCGATGCAGGGTAGGTGCACGGTTCAGAAGAACTGGATGCTCCTTGATTACCTCCTCAAGTACATCCCATACCTCAGGAGTAGCACGCTCAACCTTGCGCTTTGCAGACTTGATGTTCTGAGCAGCACCGGACATAACCAGCTTCTTCATAACAAATGGCTTAAACAGCTCTAATGCCATTTCCTTAGGAAGACCGCACTGATGCAGTTTCAGCTCAGGACCTACAACGATAACGGAACGGCCAGAGTAGTCAACACGCTTACCGAGCAGATTCTGACGGAAACGGCCCTGCTTACCCTTTAACATATCGGAAAGGGACTTCAGTGCACGGTTGCCAGGACCAGTAACAGGACGTCCACGACGGCCATTATCAATGAGGGCATCTACTGCTTCCTGCAGCATACGCTTCTCGTTGCGAACGATAATGTCTGGAGCACCTAACTCCTGCAGACGCTTCAAGCGGTTGTTACGGTTGATTACACGGCGATATAAATCATTCAGGTCGGAAGTAGCGAAACGGCCACCATCCAGCTGAACCATTGGTCTTAATTCTGGAGGAATAACTGGAACAACATCCATAATCATCCAGGAAGGCTTGTTGCCGGACTTGCGGAAAGACTCCACAACTTCCAGACGGCGGATAGCACGGAGCTTTCTCTGGCCGCTTACATCATGGCGCAGCTCAGCAGTCAGCTCATCATGGAGAGCCTCTAAATCAAGCTTCTCCAGCAGTTCCTTAACAGCCTCAGCACCCATCTTAGCTACGAAAGGCTTGTCACGGTACATATCCTTGTAGTCATGATATTCTCTTTCAGTGAGTATCTGCTTCTCCATCAGTGGAGACTCACCAGCATCAGTTACGATGTAAGCGGCGAAATACAGAACCTTCTCCAAATTACGTGGAGATACATCGAGAATCAGACCCATACGGCTTGGAATACCCTTGAAATACCAAATATGGGAAACAGGAGCTGCCAGCTTGATATGGCCCATACGCTCACGGCGAACCTTAGAACGAGTTACTTCAACACCGCAACGCTCGCAGACATGCTTAGCAAAACGGATACGCTTGTACTTACCGCAATGGCATTCCCAGTCACGAGTAGGTCCAAAGATACGCTCGCAGAACAAACCGTCACGCTCTGGCTTTAAGGTACGGTAATTAATAGTTTCTGGCTTCTTTACCTCACCGTGGGACCACTCCAAAATCTTTTCTGGAGATGCCAGCCCGATACGCATTGAATCGAAATTATTTACATCCAACAAAGGCTTGTCGCTCCCTTCCATTAATAATCATCTGGATTGTAATCATCACTATGACGGGTGAACTGAGAAACAAAGCTATCAGTGTCATCCAAATCATCGTCTAAAGCGTCAGATAAGTCATCGTGGAGATGATGGCTTAAATCATCCTCGTCTAAATCATCTGCATCAAAGTCATGATCACGATCGTCAGACAACTCGTCAGTATCATCATCGTCAACATTTGCGATCAGATCACTATCATCATCGCTGTCAACGTCCATAAAGTCATCATCGTAGTCATTATCACCATCATCGTCGACATCATCATCAACGCTCAATGCAGGCATATCATCGTTGAGATTCAAGTCTCCCATTTCAGGATTATCTACAATAATTTCATCATCATCGTCATTAATAGCAATTGCCTTGCCATCCTCAGACAATACTTCAATATCCAGGCCAATACTCTGTAATTCCTTAATGAGTACCTTGAAGGACTCAGGAACACCTGGCTCAGGAATATTTTCACCCTTAACGATGGACTCATAGGTCTTTACACGGCCCACAACATCATCGGACTTAACGGTAAGAATTTCCTGCAGAGTGTATGCTGCACCGTATGCCTCCAGTGCCCAAACCTCCATCTCACCGAAACGCTGGCCACCGAACTGAGCTTTACCACCCAGTGGCTGCTGAGTAACTAAGGAGTAAGGACCGGTAGAACGTGCATGAATCTTATCATCAACCAGATGATGCAGCTTCAGCATGTAAACGCAGCCTACAGTTACCTTGTTCTCGAATGGCTCACCAGTACGTCCATCATAGAGAACGGTCTTGGCATCAGCATCCATACCGGAAGCTTCAATTGTCTGGAATACCTTATCAGACTTAGCACCATCGAATACAGGGGTAGCGATATGAATACCAGCTACATCAGGAATTGGCAGTTCTTCATGGTCATAGCCGATAGCCTTCAGCTTAGCGCTGATATCATCTAAGTATGCCTGACCTTCTGCCTTGATTTCCTCGTCCTCGCTCTGGAGCATAGCCTGGCCCTTCTTAATCTGGGTACCGATATTGCGTACTGCCATACCGAGATGTGTCTCTAATACCTGTCCGATATTCATTCGGGAAGGTACGCCCAGAGGGTTCAGCACGATGTCAACTGGAGTACCGTCTGGCAGGAAAGGCATATCCTCTTCACGCATAATACGGGAAACGACACCCTTGTTACCATGACGACCGGACATCTTATCACCTACAGAAATCTTACGTTTCTGAGCGATGTAAACGCGGACCATATTATTTACGCCAGGAGATAAGGTATCGTCACCCTTCTCACGGCTGAAGATTTTAACATCAACAATCTTACCAGCTTCACCATGAGGTACACGTAAAGAAGTATCACGAACCTCACGAGCCTTTTCACCGAAGATTGCGCGGAGCAGACGCTCCTCTGCAGTCAGCTCAGTTTCTCCCTTTGGAGTAACCTTACCAACTAAGATATCACCAGGACGTACCTCTGCACCAACGCAGATAATACCATTTTCATCCAAATCCTTCAGAGCATCCTCAGATACGTTTGGAATGTCGCGGGTGATTTCCTCAGGACCAAGCTTAGTATCACGTGCTTCACACTCATATTCCTCAATATGAATAGAAGTATAGAGGTCACGCTTTACGAGGTTTTCACTAAGGAGAATAGCATCCTCGTAGTTGTAGCCTTCCCAAGGCATGTAAGCAACGATTACGTTATAACCTAATGCCAGCTCACCATGGTCAGTTGCAGGACCATCAGCGATAGGCTGCTTTTCAAATACTTCATCGCCCTTATAAACGATAGGAACCTGATTGATACAAGTACCCTGGTTGGAACGTACAAACTTCTGCAGCTTGTAGCTGTCCAGCTCACCGTTATTAGCACGAATCTTAATGTGATTTGCAGTAACAGACTCAACCACACCAGCACGCTTAGCCAGTACCATAACACCGGAGTCGCAGGCTGCCTTATACTCCATACCAGTACCAACGAGAGGTGCCTGAGTACGAAGCAGAGGAACTGCCTGACGCTGCATGTTTGCACCCATCAGTGCACGGTTAGCATCGTCGTTTTCAAGGAATGGAATCATCGCAGTCGCAATGGAAACTACCTGCTTTGGAGATACGTCCATGTAGTCAACTTTTTCACGGCGAATCTTCAGGGTTTCCTCGTGCTGACGGGCGATAACACGATCATTGACAAACCAGTTATTAGCATCTAATGGCTCGTTGGCCTGTGCAATTACCAGATTGTCCTCTTCATCAGCAGTCATGTACTGAACTTCATCAGTAACACGATTGTTTTCCTTATCAATACGGCGGTATGGTGTTTCCATAAAACCGAACTTATTTACACGGGCATAGTTGGACAGAGAACCGATCAGACCGATGTTAGGACCTTCAGGAGTCTCGATAGGGCACATACGTCCGTAATGGGAGTTGTGTACGTCTCGAACCTCGAAGCCTGCACGCTCACGGGAAAGACCGCCAGGACCAAGTGCGGACAGACGGCGCTTATGAGTCAGCTCGGACAATGGGTTGTGCTGATCCATGAACTGAGACAGCTGGGAAGAACCGAAGAATTCTTTAATTGCAGCCACAACAGGACGAATATTAATCAGTAGCTGTGGTGTAATAATCTCGGAATCCTGAACGGACATACGCTCGCGGACTACACGCTCCATACGGGAAAGACCGATACGGAACTGGTTCTGTAATAATTCACCAACAGAGCGTACACGACGGTTGCCTAAATGGTCGATATCGTCAGTATTGCCAACGCCATCCATCAGGTTCAGCATGTAGCTGATAGAGGAAATAACGTCTGCAACAGTGATAGTACGGTCATAGTAATCCTGGGTAGGAGAACACAGCATGTGCATTTCCTCACCCTCATCACCAACCTTGATTACCAGCTCAACAGGCTTAGTGTGCTCATCATCAAGATCGAAAATAGCACGCTCCTGCTCTATGGTAATGCCTTCCAGCATTTCTGGGGTAATCTCAACGTCAGCCTCAAGAATAATCTCGCCAGTTTCCTTGTCAACCAGTGGCTGAGCCAGAACATGACCCTGCAGACGACGCTTCCAGCCTAACTTCTTGATGAACTTATAACGTCCAACAGTAGCTAAGTCATAACGCTTTGGATCAAAGAAAAGGTTATTCAGATGAGTACGTGCACTTTCAATAGCAGGTGGCTCACCTGGACGCAGCTTCTTGTAGATGGCAATCATTGCCTCATCAGTATCGGTAGTGGTATCCTTTTCAAGAGTAGCTGCAATACGTGGATCGTTATTAAACAGAGCCAGAATCTGCTCATTGGAGAAGTCCTTGCAAAGAGCACGAACTAAGATAGTAGCCTCCAGCTTTCTGGTACGGTCAATACGAACATAAATTACATCATTAACATCAGTTTCCAGCTCAATCCAAGCACCGCGGTTTGGAATAACGGTAGCATTGTAGAGAGCCTTACCAGTGGAATCAATTGTCTTACCATAGTAAGCACCTGGGGAACGTACCAACTGGCTAACGATAACACGCTCTGCACCGTTGATAATAAAAGTACCTGTGTCAGTCATCAATGGGAAATCGCCCATGAAGACTTCCTGTTCCTTAATATCCTGAGTTTCCTTGTTGAAAAGACGGACACTGACCTTCAGAGGTGCGGCATAATTTACATCACGTTCCTTACACTCGTCCAGGTCATATTTAGGTGTGCCCAGGCTGAAGCTCTCAAAGGTAAGTACCAAATTACCGGCATAATCGGAAATTGGGGAAATGTCACGGAAAATCTCCTGCAGACCTTCATCAAGAAACCACTTGTAGGAATTTCTCTGAATGTCCAGGAGGTGAGGCATCTCCATTACTTCCTTGATTTTAGCATAGCTATACCTGGTTCGTTTGCCTACCTGCACAGGATTAAATAGCATTAAGTATTTCACTCCTTAAACAATCTAAAAACTTGTTATCTCAGCGGCAAGAAAATAATAATAAATAGAAAATACGCACAAAAACCCTAATGAAATCCGGTATCTCTTCATGGGCTAAAACCACACGACACACCGCCGATCATCTTCAAAAAGGCTCGTAAACCTCGAAATAACCGATGATTTCACCTGTTTTGTACGTTATTACCAATGTTTTCTGTAATTGAATATTTTAGCATAAAAATTTTTATTTGTCAAATATTTTTTTATTTTCTCAAAAAAAATTAGCCCATAAATTTATGAGCTAACTTTCTTATTTTTTTAATTCAATATGAAACAATACTGATATTACAGTCTGCTGATATTCAAATGCTCAAAGCCCTGCAAAAGCTCTCTAGCCTTATCAGCCAACTTTGCACAGCCGCCTGCTTCTTCACTTTCCATATTGATAGGCATATTTGGGTCATGCAGTGACTTTCTGATTAAGAGCCAGCCCTCACCAGGGAATACCAGACGAATGCCTTCAAAGGAAGGAACTGCCTGCTTGTAGCCCTTTTCATTAGCGCGCTTCTCAAATTCCTTTAATACTTCATCACCATAGGAACGGAAATCCTCCACACCTTCAATCAGGAGACGTACTTCCTTTTCCTCTGCTGGATACTTAAGACCTTCAATAAGGCTTGATAACTGCTTGCCCTCAGTACGAGCCTTAGCCGCCGCAATTAAAAGCTTTACTGCTAAATATGCACCATCATCAAGATAATAATTTTCACTCAAAGCACCATGACCAGATGTCTCAATAGCCAGTGGAGAAACAGTACCCGCCTTATTTAAACGAATGCACTCATTGATTACATTCTTGTAACCCCGCTGGAAACGATGATGCTTAAGAGCAAGCTTCTTCTCCAGGAACTCTGCTAAGCCGTCAGAAGTTACAGAGTCAGTAATAATGGTAGAACCAGGATATGCAGGAGCCAGAATAGCCGCCATCATAGCAATCAGAGCATTACGGCTGATATCCTCACCATCAGGAAGAACAGCACTCATGCGGTCAACATCAGTATCGAAGATGAGTCCCAGGTCAGCCTTGCTGTCAAGAACAGCCTTTTTAATAGCCGCCATAGCATTCTTGTCCTCTGGATTTGGGATATGATTTGGGAAATTTCCATCTGGATTTAAGAACTGACTGCCTTCAATATTTGCTCCGAGTGGAACAAGCACCTTATCAGCAAAGAAACCGCCAGCACCATTACCAGCGTCTACTACGATGTGCATACCAGCTAATGGCTCATCATAATTTTCAGCCTTAATTTCACTGCGGATTTTCTCACAGAGATGCTTTGCATAAATATCAATTAAAGCAATTTTCTCCGCCTTGGTTACATCAGCTTCAGCCTCAGTAAGAGAAACAGCACCCTCTAAAATCTCATGAATGTCCTCATGCTCCGCACCGCCCTCTTTGGTAAAGAATTTCAAGCCGTTGCGGTTGTATGGCAGATGACTGGCAGTAATCATAATGGAACCGTCCATGTCAGTACTCTCAAAAACAGTAGACATAAACATGGATGGAGTAGAAGCCAAGCCACAGTCATAAGCCTTAACACCAGTGGAAAGAAGTCCCTTCAAAGCCGCAGTTTTTAAGCTGTCAGCAGAAAGACGGGAATCATGGCCGATAGCAATTTTCAGATCGGAAACAGCCTTGCCAGTTTTCTTTGCGAGGAAGGTAACAAAGGAAGCCGCAATAATATTAGCCGCTTCTGGAGTCAGGGTAACAGGCTCATTTGGTACTCCCTCAATAGCCACGCCACGAACATCACTGCCATTGGCAATTCTCATAAGTTCTTTTTCTGTCATAATATTTCCTCCTATCATTTTTATTGTAATAAACTCAACGCCGCACTGCTATTCTGATTTGCCTGACTAAGCATAGACTGAGCAGACTGCATTAAAACATTATTCTTTGTATATTCCGTCATTTCCTTCGCCATATCAGCATCGCGGATTGTAGATTCTGCCGATGTAGTATTTTCATGAGCAGTTGTAAGATTCATAGCTGTATACTCCAAACGGCTCTGAATAGCACCGATGGTAGTCAGCTGATTTAAAGCATGATTCAGAGAATTATCAATCAGCTGCATAGCCGCCTTTGCTTTATCCATGGTAGTAACCTGAATATTTTTATTATCGTTATCCTGCAATCCCATAGCCTTTGCATCTGCATAAGCAAAAGCCACATGAAGATTCTGAGAAGACTCCGTACCGGTATGGAAACGCATGCCGCCTTTTATCTGAATATCTGCTGAATGTACAGTCTTAGTAACACCGCCAGCTGTAAAGGTAAGCTCACCCTCCTGCCATTTCACAGAAAGACCTTCTATATTGGTTGTCTTCTGGGTAGGATTTGCCCAGAATTTAGTAGAACCACCCTCTGGAACAATGGATTCAGCAGTCATCTGATCCCTGCTGCCGCCAGCATCATGACCTGAAATAGCACCTGTATCTAAGTTATCTAAATCAATACCACAGAAACGCTTCAAGAAATCATCACCATCAGCAGAACGTGCTTCATCTGCCGCCATAGCCGCCTTCAAACCATCAAAAGAGGTAAATTTCCCCTTTGAACCAGCCGCTATAGCCGCATTAATACGATCAGCCGTCATCGCACCACTGCCCTCTTTCAAGGAATTCATAAAATGGCTGACTGATTCTGTACCTGTAAAACCGCACTGAGCCGCCATATAACGGAAAGCTACATATCCAGCTGCATAAGTATTTGCTCCAGACGTAGCAGTAGATGTTGTCAGCTGTGCGTCAAAGCCAAGCCCTAAACTGCGAATAGTCCCCCTTCTTTCATCATCAATACCATGAATTACCTCTGCCGCACCTTCTGCAAGGCACGCATATAACCCCTCAAATCCTTCTATATTAGAGGACATTACTGCATGAGTCATTTCATGAGCTATAGTACGGTCAAGATAACCTGCGCTAGATGCACCATTAACATCATCCTCTGCCATGTCGTTGTAATAATGCATATTAACTACCATAAACAGCAAGTCTGTTCTATTATTAGCATAACCACTTCCTACATAAGCTAATGCAGAACTGCCTGGATCATCTTCAAAATATACAGCCATTTCCTTTATGCCTGGAGTAGTCTTAAAGCTCATTCCCGTAGAACGCTCTATAAGATCAAGGCTGTTAGCAAGCCATTCTGTATTCAGTGCTGCACAAATTCTTTGCTCATTATTTTCACAATGATTTAATGCACCATCAAAAATTCTTTTTCCATTGAAGGTAACATTTCCATTATCAGTAATTTGGTCAATAGACTGATCCAATTCCTTCTGAATAATTGCTCTATCAGAATCAGTATTAGTATCGTTGGCAGCGTTAATCGCCTTTTCTCTCATGGTACGCAATATATCTACAGTGTTACTCATTGCACCATCGGCAACCTTTAGCAAACTATTAGCATTTTGTGTATTGCTGTTCGCCTGAGTTAATGCACGAAGCTGGACTCTCATTCCCTCAGATATAGCATAGCCTGACGCATCATCAGACGCACTGTTTATCTTCATTCCGCTGGAAACTTTTTTCAAGCTTTTTGCTAAAGCTTTGGAATTTTTATTTAAAGTGTTCAATCCCTTTTGGGCATCAATATTCGTTTTAACTACCATTGCCATGATAAAATTCTCCTTTAAATAAGATTCAATTTCTTAAATGCATTCCAAATACCATCATTATCCACATCAGTTGTTACAAAATCAGCTAATTCCTTAACCTCATTAAGCGCATTACCCATCGCAACAGCTGTGCCTACATAATTCAGCATATCAATATCATTTGAGCTGTCACCTATACCTATGGTATCTTCCTGTTTTGCACCGAGATATTTTACTACTTCAGCAATACCGCTTCCCTTATTTACGCCTTTAATAAGAACCTCGCCAAAATAAGGAGTTGCTTCATCAAAGCTTGCCATAATTACTGTAAAGTATTCGCCAATCTTTTCATCAAATTCCTTCTGCATTTCATCAACAGTTATATCAGCATTGTTATAATCTCCAGATTCCATATCCGTATAACCAGCTACATCATCAGTAATGTTAAACTTCCATGTTTGAGAAATCATCTTTCCCTTTTCTGTCATGAGCATTTGCCTATATTCATCTGGGCCCATGCATACACCGCTGATTCCCTTAAAACGGAAAACTGATTTATGCGCCTTTAAAATCTCCCACGCCTTTACCAGCTTGTCTGGCTCTATTGTCCGATAAAAAACATCCTTGCCATCCACAATAACCCTGGCGCCAGCAGAAGCTACATAACCATCAAAGCCAATATCCTTAATGAAATCATCAATTATACCATACATTCTGCCTGAACAGATAAAAACCTTATGCCCATTTTCCTGTGCTTTTTTTATAGCCTTAATAGTAGATTCACTGATTTCCTTATTAAAATTAATTATTGTACCGTCTATATCTAAAAAAACAAGCTTGCCCATAATAAAATCTCCAAAAACTAACTTTATTTAATATTCTTCATCATTTTCATCATCAAAATATATATTTTTAACCTCTTCATCATTATAACGCCCTCAATCATGAAAATGCAACAAGCATTTTCTTCCTATG
>CALZDE010000027.1 GCA_945637225.1 uncultured Selenomonadaceae bacterium | reverse complement strand
TAAATTACTTAATGAGGGCGCCTTCAAAACCAGTCAGGGTAGTGAAATAATCCTCAATGGTTTCTGCACGGCGGATCAGCTCTACACTGCCATCCTCGTGAAGAAGAAGCTCTGCACTGCGAAGCTTGCCGTTATAGTTGAAGCCCATAGAATGACCATGTGCACCTGCATCATGAATAACAATTCTGTCACCCATCTCGATTTCAGGGAGCTGACGGTCAATAGCGAATTTATCGTTATTCTCACAGAGAGAACCAGTTACATCATATACATGGTCCTTTGGAGCGTTTTCCTTGCCGATAACAGTGATGTGATGATATGCACCGTAGAGAGCAGGACGCATGAGGTTTGCCATGCAGGAGTCAAGACCGATGTAATTCTTGTAGGTGTGCTTCTCATGGATTGCGGTAGATACCAGATAGCCATAAGGACCGGTGATAGCACGGCCGGACTCAAAGCAGATAGCGCACTTGCCAAGACCAGCTGGCTCCATAATCTTCTGGTACAGTTTATGAATGCCCTCGCCTACTTCTTCGAGATTTACTTCATTCTGGTCAGGGGTGTAAGGAATACCGATACCACCGCCGAGGTTTACAAATTCTAAGGTAATACCTAATTTTTCCTTGATTTCAACTGCCAGATTAAACATGATTTCAGCGGTCAGCTCAAAGCCTTCGGTACGAAGCTCGTTGGAAATAACCATGCAATGCAGGCCGAAACGCTTTACACCTCTGTCCTGAGCCATCTTATAGGCTTTCAGAATCTGTTCATGGGTCAGGCCGTATTTTGCTTCCATAGGCTTGCCGATGATGTCATTGCCAGCGATGAGGTTGCCTGGATTGTAGCGGAAGGACATAATCTTTGGCATGCCAGCATGTTTTTCCAAGTATTCAATATGGGTAATATCGTCAAGATTGATAACAGCACCCAGCTCAATAGCCTTCTGGAACTCGTTAGCAGGGGTATCGTTGGAGGTGAGCATAATCTTTTCACCAGTGATACCAGCGGCCTCAGAGAGCATAAGCTCAGCTAAAGAAGAACAGTCGGAGCCTGCGCCTTCCTCAGCTAAAATCTGCATAAGGCGAGGATTTGGGGTAGCTTTTACTGCGAAATGCTCACGGAACTCAGGTGCCCAGTCAAATGCCTTGAACAGACGGCGGATGTTCTGACGGATAGCTTTTTCGTCGTAAATATGAAATGGTGTAGGATATTTTGCAATAATTTCTTCAAGCTTTTCTTGAGAAATTGGAAACTTCTTTTCACTCACGGGAAATTCCTCCATATATATAATTTATTTCATTAACATACTGTCTAACTACAATACACTGCCTATTATAACAAGGATTGAGAAGTATTGTCAAGAAGAATAGAATGTATACTTTTATCATGGTATTTTCAGAGATTTTGTGATAGAATAGTATCTATCTATATTTGGTGGAGGAAATAAAAGTGAATTTTAAAAATTATATTTTTGATATGGACGGAACTATCTGGGATTCAGCAATTCCTGCTGCAAAAGGTTTTACTAAGGCAGTACAGGCTCGTGGCTTAAAGGATAAGGTCATTACAGTAGCAGATATTCATGCAAATTTCGGCAAGACTCTTGATGAGGTAGCAGTAGGACTGATGCCTGAACTTCCTCGTGAGGAAGCTATTGATATAACCCGTGACTGTGTAAAACAGCAGTATGTGGAGATGGATAACTGCGTGCCTGAAATTGTTTATCCTGGTTTTGTGGAAACCTTAGAGGCACTGAAGGCTAGAGGCTGTAATCTTTACATCATCAGTAATTGTCTCGATGGCTACATTGATATGCTTTTTGCTAATATGGATGTGGAGAAATATTTTGATGATGTATCATGGTTTAAGCACCCTATGAACAGCAAGGCGGAGAATATCAAGGCTATGGTAGAAAAGCACAAGATGGAAAATGTCTGCTATGTAGGTGATATTCAGGGTGATTTTGAGGCTTCTAACAAGGCTGGAGTAGAGTTTGTTCATGCGGCTTATGGCTATGGCAAGGTACCTGATGCCAAATATGTAATCCATGAATTTTCCGACCTTTTAAAGTGATTTATTTTTGAGCTGGTTTTGGGAGTGCGAAATGCGTTTATATATAGCAGAAAAGCCAAGTATGGGCAGAGAAATTGCTAAATGTCTGCAAGGTCCTTCCCGTAATGGCAACGGTTTTATCGAAACAAAGGATGGCATTGTGACATGGCTTTTTGGTCATGTGCTTCAGCAGGCAGAGCCACAGGAGTATGACCCTAAGTACAAGCAGTGGCGGGCAGAGGATTTGCCTATTGTGCCACAGAAGTGGAAACTTCTTGTCAGTGATTCATGTGCACAGCAGTTTAATATAGTAAAGGCACTTATTAACAAGGCTGATGAAATTGTTCATGCAGGCGACCCTGACCGTGAAGGACAGCTTTTGGTGGATGAGGTTCTTGATTTTGTAGGTAATAAAAAGCCTGTGAAGCGTATTCTTTTAAATGCTTTGGATGAAAAAAGCATTAAGGATGCCAATTCACGTTTACGCAAAAATGAGGAATTTATCAATCTGAAATATTCTGCATTAGCCCGCTCAAGGGCAGACTGGCTCATAGGCATGAATCTTTCCAGAGCATTTACTTTATCTGCAAGACGCTGTGGTCATCAAAAATTAGTTTTGCCAGTCGGACGTGTAAAGACGCCTACGCTGGCATTGGTGGTAAGGCGTGAAAGGGAAATTCAGAATTTTAAGCCTGTAGATTACTATGGTATTAAAGCTGATTTTCAGCATGAAAACGGCACTTTTACTGCTACGTGGAAGCCAAAGGATACTATGGCAGGCCTTGATTCTGAAGGTCGCCTTATAGACAAAAAAATAGCAGAGGCAAAGTGTCAGGAATTTTTAAAAGAGCCTCGTCAGGGAAAAATAACTAATTATGCAAAGACGAAAAAACAGGAACCTCAGAAATTGCCATTTTCTCTTTCTTCTTTGCAGGTAATGGCAGGCAAAAGATTTGGTTATGCACCTCAGCTGGTACTTGATACAGCACAGAGTCTTTATGAAAAAAAGCTGACTACTTATCCACGTTCTGACTGTGAATTTTTGCCAACAAATCAATATGGCGACAGAGGAAATATTATAAAAAACTTGATGAATTTTGGCAATGAACAGCTGACAGACTGGGCAGGAAGGGCTGATTTATCTATTAAGAGCCGTTGCTGGAATGATAAGAAAATCAGTGCACATCACGCTATTATTCCTACTCGTGTACCAGCAAATGCGGCTAAATTATCTGAAGCAGAAAGGAATATTTATTTCCTTGTAGCACAGGCATATTTAGCACAGTTTTATCCAATTCATACCTATAATCAGACTAAGGTAGAGGTTACTTATAAGGATGAGCTGTTTACCGCTAGCGGGCGTGTAGTTTTGGAAATTGGCTGGAAGGAGTTATACGGTTTTAACAAGGATGGCTCACGTTCCTATAAGCCAAAGGATGATGAAAAGGATAACAATAAGGAAGATGATGAAAGTACAAATCTTCCTATGATGAAAAAGAATGATATAGTGGATTACTTAAAGGGAGAGATTAACAGCAAGGTTACAAAACCACCTGTGAGATTTACTCCATCTACGCTTTTGGCGGCTATGAAGGAAATTCATAAATTTGTCAAGGATCCAGAGGCAAAGAAAAAGCTGAAGGATGTTTATGGCATTGGTACAGAAGCGACAAGAGCCACTATTATTGAGGATTTAATAAAGCGAAAATTCCTGACTGCTACGGGTAAAAAGCAGGTACTTACTCCTAATGATTCAGCATATATTTTGATTGATGCTATGCCTGATGAATTATCTTATCCTGACTTTACAGCCATTTGGGAGGATAAGCTTCATTCTATGGCTGATGGCGATGGGAAATTAGATGATTTTTTGCAGGAACAGGTTAATTTTACCAAATTGCTTTGTGATAAAGCATTGAAATCAACCATGCTCAGTACCAATACTGCTGATGGCAAAAAGCAGACATTGGAGGAAGCGGCTAAGGCAAATGGTCAGGTGCTTTGTCCACGCTGTCAGAGAGGTATACTGAATAAGCGTCATGGTAAAAATGGCGATTTCTGGGGATGCAGTACATATCCTCAATGCCGTATGACCTGTGATGATAAGGATGGCAAGCCTGACTTAGAAGGAGCAAAAAACAGAAGAAGCTTTGGTGGAAATAACAGTTTTAATCAGCAAAATTTCACATCTTCTGCTCAGACTTTTTTCAGTGGGAATAATTATAATGTTGCTGATGAGGATTACAGTGTTTTAAATAACTATGACCCTTACGCATATCAGGGAAGTTATAAAAATACTTATAACTCATTTAATAATAATGCACCTAAAACTTCAGCTATGCCGATGGAAAAATTGGCAATAAAGGAGGAGTCCATTAGAAAAAATGGTGGTAAGGTGAATTCTGATGACAACAAATTCCTTTGTCCTAGATGCAGGGAAGGTCATTTAAGAAGCATTAAGGGAAGAAATGGTGTTTTCTGGGGTTGTACAAATTATCCTCGCTGTACTGCTACCTTTGATGATGAAAAAGGAGCACCTCGTTTAAACAGCTAAAAAATTTGTATTAAAAGTTTGTTTGTAAGAAGTAATTAACAAGGAGAAATTAAAGTTGGACGTTGTACAAATACTTGGTAAATTAGTATTAATAGTTTTTCTGGTTGCCCTCAATGGTTTTTTTGTAGCGGCAGAATTTTCTATTGTAAAAATGCGCAGCTCCCGATTAGACACACTTATTGCCGAAGGGGTAAGTGGTGCCCGTTATGCAAAATATCTCGTAGATCATGTAGACATTTCACTGTCTGTTACACAGCTTGGTATTACCATTGTTTCATTGGTTATCGGCTGGCTTGGTGAGCCTACTATCAGTCAGCTTATGGAGCCGATTTTTGTTCTTACAGGTATTGCGGGTACAACTCTGGCACATACAATTTCCTTTGTTGTTTCCTTTGCTGTAGTAACGGCAATGCACATTATTATCGGTGAGCTTATTCCAAAGAATATTGCTATTCAGTATGTAGAGAAGGTAATGCTGACAGTAGCTTTTCCGCTTACCTTTTTCCACAAGATAATGTATCCTTCTGTGTGGGCTTTGAATAAAATTGCCTTTAGTGCCGCCAAGCTTTGCGGTGTAGAAATTTCAGGCAAAAATGGAGATGCGGCACATACAGAAGATGAAATCCGCGTTTTGATGGAGGAAAGCCATAAGCAGGGTTATATAGATAAAACTGAATTGGAATACGTGGATAATGTTTTTGATTTTGCGGATAGAAATGTGCGTGAAATTATGATACCTCGTACTGATATGATTTGTCTTTATTTGGAGGACCCTCTTGATGAAAATATTCAGATTGTCCTGAGTGAAGGCATGACTCGTTATCCTGTTTGTAAGGATGATAAGGATAATATTATCGGCTTCCTGCACATCAAGGATTTAATGACTCCTCTTTACAGACACCGCAGACCACGTATCCGCAGACTTATCAGAAAGTGTCTTGTAGTTCCAGAGACAATGAAGATTGCTATGCTTTTGAAGATGATGCAGAAGGAACGCTCCCAGCTTGCTATTGTAGTTGATGAATATGGCGGTACTGCTGGTATGGTGACAATTGAAGATATTATTGAGGAAATTGTCGGTGAAATTCAGGACGAATTTGATCAGGAAAGACCTACTGTAGAAAAACGTGGTGACAAGCTGTTTTCCGTAGATGCTAAATTGCTTCTTGAGGATTTAAACGATATTTTAGAAGTAAATGTGGAAATGGATAATGTAGATACCATTGGTGGCTGGCTTTACGCAAATATACAGTCTCCGCCTCAGGTTGGCATGAAAGCAATAGCAGATAATACGGAATTTTTTGTAGAGGAAGTAGACAATTTGCGAATTATCCGCGTGCTGGTAAAGATGGATAAAGAGCTGACAGAGGAACATGAGGAAATAAAGGACAGAACATCTAATACTGAACAGGAAAATAAGGTGAAATAAATGGTATTAACAGTTGAGGATTTAGGCAAAAGCTATGGCGAAAAGGTGCTGTTTGGCCATGTTAATTTAAATGTCAATGATGGTGACAAAATTGGCATTGTAGGCGTAAATGGTACAGGTAAATCTACTTTCTTAAAGACCGTTGCAGGCAGATTAGAAGCAGATACTGGCAGTATGACAAAAATGAGAAACCTGCGTATCAGCTATCTTGAGCAGGCTAAGGAATTTGACTCAGATAATACGGTCCTCATGGAGGTTTTTAAGGATGAAACTCCTTTAATGGAAGCATTAAGGGAATACGAATTAGCTTTGGCAAAATTTGAAGCTGGCGATTTATCTGAAAAAAATCAGCAGAAAATGGTAAAATCCTCTGCCCAAATTGATTCTTTAAATGGCTGGAATGTGGAAAGCGATGCTAAAAATATTCTGACTCACCTTGGTATCAATAATTTTGAAGCAAAGGTAAGTACTTTGTCAGCAGGTCAGCAAAAGCGTTTAGCCTTGGCAACCGCACTTATTCAGCCATGTGATTTACTTCTCCTTGATGAGCCTACCAACCACTTAGACAGTGATACAATTGGCTGGCTGGAGGACTATTTAGCACATATAAAATGTTCTCTTTTGATGGTAACTCATGACCGTTATTTCCTTGACCATGTAGCAAGCGGTATTTTGGAATTTGACAAGGGGCGTACCTATTCCTATGAGGGAAATTATTCTGATTATCTGGAGCAGAAGGCGGCACGAATTGAGAGAGAAGAAGCTGGAGAGAGGAAGCGTCAGAATTTCCTGAGAAATGAGCTGGCATGGATTCGCCGTGGGGCACAGGCACGTTCTACCAAGCAGAAAGCACGTATTCAGCGTTATGAGGAGGTTCGTGACCAGAAGGTAGATATTGCAAGAAATCAGATTGAAATGGGTTTGGCAGGTTCACGTTTAGGGCGTACTGTCATTGAGCTGGAGCATGTAAATTATAAGGTCGGGGAAAGGGATATCGTCAAGGATTTTTCCTACGTAGTTCTCCGTAATGACCGCATTGGTATTTTAGGCGGTAATGGTGCAGGCAAGACTACGCTTTTAAATCTTATTTCGGGCAGATTACAGCCAGTAAAAGGTAATGTTACCATTGGTCAGACCGTAAAATTAGGCTATTTCAGTCAGACAAATGAAGAGCTGGATGTACGTTTAAGAGCCATTGAATACATACGTGAGGAAGCAAATTTCATTACCTTGGCTGATGGCACAAAGCTATCCGCTTCTCAGCTGATGGAGAGATTTCTTTTTCCGCCTGAATTGCAGTGGACTCACATCGGCAGACTGTCGGGCGGTGAAAAGAGACGTTTGTTCCTGCTTCGTGTCCTGATGAGTGAGCCTAATGTTTTACTGCTTGATGAGCCTACCAATGATTTGGATTTGGAAACCATGGGTATTTTAGAGAGCTTCATTGAGGATTTCAATGGTGCGATTGTTTTTGTTTCGCATGACCGTTTCTTTGTTGACCGCATGGCAAGGAAGGTATTTGTCTGTGACGGCAGAGGAAATTTTGAAACCTATGTAGGCGGTTATAGTGATTATCATCAGCGCAAGGTGGAGGAAGAAGCCCGCCAGCATGCAGAAATGGCAAAGGTAAACCGCCAAAAGAGCAAGGTGACAGCTGACATAGCAGAGGAAAAACAGCCTGTGAAGAAAAAGAAGGGGCTGACCTTGGGCGAGCAGAAGGAATATGCGGAGATTGAAGCAGTAATTGCCAGCAAGGAGGGCGAGCTGAAAGTTATTCAGCTTCAGATGAGTCAGAATGCCACTGATTACGATAAATTGAGGGAACTGACTAAGGAAGAACAGCGTTGCAGTGAGGAACTGGAAAGGCTGATGGACCGCTGGGCATATTTAGAAGAAAATCATGCTACTTAAATGAATAAAAAACTTGCAACATTTGAGTATATATGGTTTAATTATCTTAATGATGTATTTTAGGTTTCTAAATATATGGTAGAAAGGGATGATATCTATGGAAAATAAGTACAGTATTGCTGATGAGCTGGATACATGGCAGAAACAGCAGGATTATTTGTCCATTATGAAGGCTTTAAGTAATAAGTTCGACTCTGTGTACATATTGGACATGGATACAGGCATAGTTGTACCTTTTTTTTTGAGTGAAAAAAATAAACTGGAATATCAGGATGCTTTTGACCGTGGTGCTATGTGGGAGGATTTGCGCTGGGAGTATGGTTCAAAATATGTCCATAAAGAATACAAGGAAGATTTTCGCCGTAATGCAAGGCTTTCCAAAATCCGTTCTGAAATGGCGGCCAATGGCTTTTATAAGTACGAATATAAAAATGACAGGAATGGCATAACTCATTATTTTGAAATGAAGGTTGCAAAGCTGTCAGAGCATGACGAGAATAAGGTAATTATTGGCTTTGCGGATATTGATTATTACAAGAAAATTGAAGAAAAGTCAGTAACTCTTTCCAAGCAGATACAGCAGGCAGAAGCCAGCTACCGCGTAGTACAGAAACTTATGAAATCCGGTATGTGGAGCATGGAATTTGATGAAAATGGCAAAATGCAGGGCATTACATGGACTGATGAATTCCGCCGGATGATAGGCTATCAGAGTGAAGCTGATTTCCCGAACGATTTAAATTCATGGTCTCATATTCTCCATCCAGAGGACTGGAATACCGCCTATAATTCTATTTGGAAGTCTGTTAATGATTATAGCGGCAATACAGAATATGACCAGATATACAGATTAAAAACCCGTAATAATGGCTGGCGCTGGTTCAGGGCAACTGGTGATGTAATCCGCCGTGACGATGGTTCCCCAATGCGCTTTTTTGGCATTTTCCTTGATGTTACGGAGCAGCACGAAAGAGAATCTTTGGAACGGTCAAGAAATATGGCTCTTGAGCGTGCTAATAGAAGTGCGGAGGCTTTTAATGCATTGCATGAGGCATTAGGTTCAGGCTTATGGTCTATGGAGTACGATAAGGATGCACACGTAGTATCGGTATGCTGGAGTGAAAAACTGCGTAAGATGCTGGGATATTCCAATGAGTTTGAATTTCCTAATGTGTTTGAAACTCTTAGAGATAAGGTACACCCTGACTATCGGGAAATGGCGATGACGCTTTTTGACAACGCGCTTAAGGATTATAGTGGCAAGACTACCTTTGATATTGAAAATCCTGTCAAAACCAAAAATCATGGCTACCGCTGGTTCAGGGCAGCAGGCAGATTTACCAGACGTTCTGATGGCTCTCCTATTTCCTTTATCGGTCTGTTTATGGATATAGACGATAAGGTACGTCAGAATGAACTGCTGAAAAATGCCCTTCATGCTGCAGATGCGGCGAGCAATGCAAAAACGTCATTCTTAGCAAATATGTCTCATGATATTCGTACACCAATGAACGGAATTATTGGTATGACTGCTATTGCTTCTGCTAATCTTGACGATAAGGAAAAGGTGAAGGACGCACTGAATAAAATAAACGGTGCCAGTCAGCATCTTTTGAATCTGATTAATGAAGTGCTGGATATGAGTAAGATTGAGTCCGGCAAGGTTCATCTGAATGAAGAAGCGTTCAGCTTGTCATATTTAGTTGATAATATGATGAGTATGGTCAGAAGCCAGCTGGAAAAGCATAATCATGATTGCAGGCTTTTCATGAGCAATATTGTCCATGATAACGTAATAGGTGATAGCCTGAGGGTACAGCAGATTCTCATGAATTTCATGAGCAATGCCATAAAGTATACACCGGATGGCGGACGTATCTCTATAGAAATTTCCGAGAAGCCGATCAGACAGTCGGGAGTAGGTCTGTATGAAATTATCTTCCGTGATAATGGCATAGGCATGACACCAGAATTTGCGGCAACAATCTTTGATCCATTTTCAAGAGCTGAGGACAGCCGTGCCAACAAGATACAGGGAACAGGTCTTGGTATGTCCATTGCCCGCAGTATAGTTCGTATGATGGGCGGAGATATTCAGGTTGAAACAAAGCTGAATAAAGGCTCGAAGTTTACGATTAACTTCTGCCTGAAATTTCAGGAAAAGCCAGTGGAAAATCAGAGTGCCTTGGACAACGATGATGACATGCTGGTGGAATTTGAGGAAGCGGATTTCTTCGGCAGCCGTGTCCTTTTAGTAGAGGATAACGACCTGAATGCAGAAATTGCACAGGAAATTCTGGAAATGACTGGACTTGATGTGGAAAGAGCCGAGGATGGTCTGGTAGCAGTAGATAAGATTGAGAAATGTGAGGACGGGTATTACGACCTTATTCTCATGGATATTCAGATGCCGAAAATGAATGGCTATGACGCTACCCGTGTAATTCGTGCTATGAACAGGGATTACTGCAAGAGGGTGCCTATACTGGCTATGACTGCCAATGCATTTTCAGAGGATATACGAAGTGCCAAACATGCTGGCATGAATGCTCATTTGTCGAAGCCTTTGGAGCTGGATAAATTAGCAAGAAGCCTTCATAGATGGTTAAAGAAATAATACAATACTTAGCTTTACAAGAAAAATTACAATGAACAATGCAGGATTTTACTGATTGATGTAGAATTTTATATTTAAGATAGGGGTTACGGGTATATTATTGTTTAAGAGTAATTTTCCATAAAAGACAATAAAGGAGAAAAGAAAAATGGCAATTGAACAAGAGAAGTTTGAGCAGTTAATTAAGGAGTTTACCCTTGACACAGACCAGCTGAAGACTGTTGCTGATTCATTCCGCAAGGAAATGGTTAGCGGTCTGGCTAGAGAAGAAGGCGCAAGCATGGCTATGCTGAATTCTTATATCGGTATGCCTAAGGGTGACGAAATCGGTGACTTCCTGGCCCTTGATTTTGGTGGTACCAATCTTCGCGTGCTGAACATCCATCTGACCGGTGACTGCAAAGCAGAGGTTATTAAGAAGGTAGCCCGTCCATTAGTTACCGAGGAGTACAACCTCATCAACAAGGACGCAAAGGCTGATGATACCTTTGACTTCATCGCTGACATGGTAGCAGAGGCTGTTGAAGGTGTAGAGGACAAGAAGTTCTATTTAGGACATACTTTCTCTTTCCCATCAATTCAGGAAAATATCTACAATGCACGTCTTATCAACTGGACCAAGGAATTTGCTATTCCAGGTGTTGAGGGCGAGGTTGTAAATGACCTGCTGAAGGCTGCTTTAGAGCGTAAGGGTGTAAAGAACGTAGAGCCAAATTCTGTAATCAACGATACCGTTGCTGTTCTGCTGGCTGCTGCATATCAGTATCCAGATACCCGTATCGGTGTTATTTATGCAACTGGCTACAATGCTTGCTACTTCGAGTCAAATCACAAGGATGGTGCGGCACCTTCTATCGTAAATATGGAGTGCGGTAACTTTGACAAGCTGGCACTTTCTTCCTGTGATGAGGAGCTGAATGCTAAGTCTGAGCGTCCTGCAAATCAGCATTTAGAGAAGATGATTTCCGGCCGTTACATGGGCGAACTGCTGACTATTGCAGCTGCTCGTTTAAGCGGTAAGGAAATTGCAGATGACTTTACTGCGATTGATATTTCTGATATGTTAGCTGATGATGAAAACAGCACTAAGACTTTAGCTATTATGAAGGCTAAGATGGGCTTTGAGTGCCCTGAGTGTGCTCAGAAGCTCCGCGAGCTGGCAAAGGCTATTTCCGTTCGTTCCGCTCGTTTAGCTGCTGCTGCTATGGTAGGCCCTATCTGGCATATTGCTGGTGATAATCCTATTGAGGCACAGCACATCGCTGTTGATGGTTCTGTATTCCAGTTCATGCCTGGCGTTCAGGATACCATTAAGGCTGCACTGGCTGAGCTGTTAGGTGCAGAGGATGCTGCAAAGATCAGCCCTGTATTAGTAACCGGTGGTTCTGGTACTGGTGCCGCTATTGCTGCATGTGTTGCTTCCAAGTAATGAATTAAGACAAAAATAAGTATTCCCCATCATACCATTGAGGCGTGGTGGGGAATTTTAGTATGTGTATTATATTTTATTTTATTTAATTGCCTTTAAGGTATCAGCAATATCCTGTGCTGGCTGGTCGCCATCAACAGAAGTTATGACAGCCTTGCCGGAAAGACGTACTGTATTGCCATCAACAGTAACTTCACCGCCAGCAAGATTATCGTGGTAAATGCGGGCTAAATTGCCGGCTACGAAATAGGAACGCTCGGCACTGCTCATGCTTGCGGTAGGTGCGGCTGTGAGGAAATCCTTTTTATTTACCTTAACAACGCCGTTTTCTACCTTTACATGCTTGTTGCTGTATTCAAATAACTGTTCATTGTAGGCATCACGGCGACGCTTGTTATCATCATGGTCAGATGGATTGATGATACTGTTAGCGAAGGCCTGCTCGTTTTCACCATAGGTATCAATAACACGCTGCCATACAGCTGGGCAGGCGCCAAGATTGTAATTAGTGTGGGTGAGATACTCAAAGGAAAGCTTGTCGGCTTCTGCTTCCTGCTTTTTGCCATAGGATGCCGCAATCTGAGCCGCAGAGATATTAGCAACAATATTAGAAAGTACAGAACCGCCACCACCGCTGATAGCACCGCCAACAACTAAAGCAGTGGTTCTGCCTTCAAAGCCCTTGAGAACATGGTCCTTCTGACCGTGGCCCATCTCATGGCCGATAACAACAGCTAATTCATCATCATTAGTAAGAAGCTTCATAGCACCGGTATTGACGGACATATTGTGACCGATACTGCAATAAGCATTGAAGTTTTCATCTACGTTGATGAAATAATTGTAAGGCTTATCCTTAATTGATGGGTCAACAGCCGCAATTGCGTTGCTTAAATTGTACATGATGGAGTCAAGACGGGTATTCATAGCATAATCGTAATTAACACCAGCCTGCTGTTTCATCATTTCAAAGTACTGATTGCGCTTTTCGTTATCATCATTGATAGCCTTTAATTCAGCTTTAGCCTGATTAGCAGCGATACTTCCCTGAGCGGCACCGACAACAGCGCCTATAATACTGAATGCCTGGGCGGTCGAAGGCTGTACTGCTGCTGGAACTGTGGCGGTCATAGCTAAAATAAGCAATTTGGCTAATAATTTTTTCTTAGTCATAAAGAACCTCCTCGTTATTAAAAACCAAAAATAAAATGTGTATTATTTATAATAGCATACTGTTATGCTTATGTGAAGGGAATAATTGTCCTATTTTGAGATGGACAAATAAAAAGAGTAAATCGTCAGATAATTACTAATATGGAAAGATTAAGTGATTATTTTCACTTTACCTATTGTACTTACTTTCACAAAGTGTTATAATGTGAATGGTTAGAGTGTAGATGTGAGCGGTGTGCTTTGGGGGCATAACGTTCTATAGGAGGAGTTTTTCAATGTCAGATTCAAGACCACATGTAGTCATTATTGGTGCAGGTTTTGCAGGTATTGCAGCCGCTCAGAGATTGGCTAATGAAAATGTACGTATTACCATTATTGATCGTCAGAACTTCCATCTGTTCCAGCCATTACTGTATCAGGTATCCACTTCTGTACTGGCAACTGATGAGATCGCATACCCAATTCGTTCCTTCTTCCGTAACAATGACAATGTGGAATTGTTTATGGCGAAGGCTACTGGCTTTGACCCAGCTCGTAATATTGTAGAGACAAATCATGGTGATGTTCATTATGATTATCTCGTTATTGCTTCCGGTGCTACTACCAATTTCTTTGGCATGGCAAACGTAGAGAAGTATTCCTATGGTATGAAGACCTTGCAGGAGGCACTGCATATCCGTAACCATACTCTTCATATGTTTGAGCGTGCTAACAAGATGGAGGACAGTGCCGAGGAACGCCGTAAGATGCTGACCTTTATCTGCGTTGGCGGTGGTCCTACCGGTGTTGAGGAAGCAGGTGCTCTCTGTGAGCTTATCGACATTCAGAGACATGAGTTCCACAACTTAGATTTCAATGAGGTTCAGGTAATTCTGATTGAGGCAACTGATAAGGTTCTGCCAATGATGCCAGAGGAGCTTCGTAATTATACTGTTAAGACCCTTGAAAAGAAGGGCGTTAAGGTAATGCTGAATACTCAGGTTGCCGACTGTGATGCTGATGGCCTTATCCTGAAGGATGGTACAAGAATTCCTTCCAAGACCGTTATCTGGGCAGCTGGTGTTCGTGCTCATATCATCGCTTCCCGTCTTGGTACTGAGTGTGACCGCGGTGGCCGTGTAGTTGTCAATAAGGACCTCCGTGTTCCTGGCTTTGATAACATTTTTGCTATCGGCGATTGTGCATGCTTCGTTCCTGGCGAGGGTCAGCGTCCACTGCCTACCATTGCTCCTGTAGCTACTCAGGGTGCACAGGTAGCAGGCGACAATATCATGAAGCTGATTCGTGGTGAAAAGACTCTGGACGTATTCCATTATCATGACAAGGGTTCTATGGCTACCATTGGCCGTTGTGAGGCTGTCTGCAATGTAGGTCCTTTCAAGACCGGTTTCATGGCATGGTGTGCATGGATGTTCATTCATATTCTCCGCTTAGAGGGCTTCTATACCAATATCACCGTATTGCTGAAGTGGGGCTGGAACCTCTTTACTGGTGTCCGCCTTGGCCGTCTCATTACCAATATCGACCTCAGTGATGCTGCCCGCCGTGAGCAGAATGAGCCTGAGAAGGTAGCTATAGAAAAGGCTGAAGCCGCAAACAAGGCTGCTGAAGAAGCTGCACTTGCTGCAAAGAAGGCTCAGGAGGCTGCAATCGCCGCTGCTGCCGCTGCTGCAGAATTAAATAAAAAATAATTAAAAAAATTAATGTCAATATCATTAATTTGTGGTAAAATAGACAGGGTGCATGTTTTGTACCCTGTTTTTTAATGAAATTTTTCAACAGTGATTTTTAAGGAAGGTAAGATAGTTAATGTTTTTAGGTGGAAATAAATTCAAAGGTCTGACGGGACTG
>CALZDE010000026.1 GCA_945637225.1 uncultured Selenomonadaceae bacterium | reverse complement strand
GCTACTCCGCCCAGTATTCCCAAAACTGCACTTATAACCACAGCTCCAACTGTTGGAATGCCGTAGCCAAAACCGCCGTCTGGAGCCACCTTCAAGAGCCATAAGCCCTGTGGGACAATAGCTGATGAGGATTCTGTTTCTGCTGGCATTTCTGCTACAGATGTGAGAATTTCTCCGTCATCAGTTAAAAGAGGATTGTTTCCGTACAGACGATAAATATAATTTTTTTCTGGAATTGATGTGATATTTGCTTCGGAAATTAAATCAGGTAATTTATATACTACGGTCAAGCTTCCCCATTGATTAAATTTTACATCCTTGGCATTAAAAAGAAAAATCGGTACAACGCATACCGCCCCTGTTGAGCCATCTGCAAGTTCCACTGGGGCCACCATCCTAGGCTCACTGTCACCATCATTTGTATTTTCCTTGATATTCTTGCATACCTCGACTATCCCTGCTTCCTTTGCAACAGAAAAATTCTCAGGGTAGCTGGTGATTATGTCCTTTTTCCCGAACTGTGCCAGCTCCATTCCCACTATCGCAGGGTGTTCGTCCATCATAGCCTGAGCTTCCTTTGGAAACCACTTTGAAGGTGTGCCCTTAAACTGAGCATTTCCCGCAAAAGCCGCCGCTTCCTTTCCAGCCTTCAAGGTCTCTGCCTCGATTATCTCCGTATAGCTTTTTGCTAAATCATAGGCTTCCTTCTGCTGTTCCTGATGAATACCATTTCTCACTTCCATCAAGAAATAAAGTGAACTGGACATAATAAGCAGGAATACAATTACTGCTCCTGCTATTTTTTTAATCTGTTCTGCTGTCATTTGACTTCACCCTGCCCTTCCGCTATTATAGCCTTCACCTGACGCTGAAACTTCACTCGTGGAAGCATGACAAAGTGACCACATCCCTGGCACTTAATACCAAAATCCATACCTGTACGGCTTATTTTCCACAAATCATTTCCGCAAGGGTGCTTTTTCTTCATCTGTACCACATCACCGATTTTATATTGAATTTTATCCACTTTATCACCTCATTACATAGCAAAATAATAGAATATATGATATACTAATACTAATATTTTACATCAAAACGCCCTGCTAGTCTAGTCTAAATTGGAGGATATGAAAATGAACGTCAGCATACTGCAAATGCCCGTAAAAATCGGTGAACGTGCTATTAATATGGAAACCGCTGAAAAAATGACCGCCTGTGCCATGAGTGCACCCCAAAAGCCTGATGTGCTTGTAATGCCTGAAATGTGGGATATCGGCTTTTATCCAAAACATCTTGCTGAATCCGCTGATTATCTTGGAAATGAAGGAAAAGCCTTTCTTTCTGCCCTTGCCAAAAAATACCATGTAAATATAGTTGGCGGTTCTATCAGCGAAAAAAACGATACAAAAATCCATAACCACGCCTATATCTTTAACAGAGAAGGTCAGGAAGTCGCTGATTATATCAAGACACATCTCTTTTCCCATGCAGGAGAAAATAAACGCTTTGCCGCTGGAAATGAACTCTCTGTATTTGAATTAGACGGAATAAAATGCGGTATCATCATCTGCTATGAGCTTCGTTTCCCGGAATTAGCCAGAACCCTTGCCATGAAGGGAATTGAAATGCTCTTTATCCCTGCCGCCTGGCCTTTAAAGCGTGCTGACCATTGGGATACGCTCATCAAGGCTCGTGCTATCGAAAATCAGTTTTTTGTAACTGCAGTAAATACCTTCGGACATTCTGTCATCGTAAATCCATGGGGAGAAACTATTTCTGAGGAAATTTCTGAAAATATCATTTCTGCCAGCATAGACATGGCACAGATAGCAGAAGTGCGAAACAGTATCAACGTCTACAATGACCGCCGTCCTGAACTTTACTAATTAAATATTTACACGAAAAAAGGAGCCGCCCCCAAAAGACGACTCCTATTTTTTTACTTTATTCCTGCCTTATAGACAGTTTTTGCCTTATAAACCTCACCCTTTAAGAGTATAGGCTGTGGGAAATGTGCATGCTCCAAAGAATTTGGGAAATACTGTGTCTCTAAGCAGAAACCACTGCGTGGACCGTAAGCAATACCATTCTTGCCCTTTATAGCGTAGCACTGATAATTAGCTGTATAAAGCTGTACGCCCGGCAAAGTAGTGTAGGTAGTCATTGTGATACCTGTCTTGTCACTCTCTGCATAAGCGGCCTTTCTCAGCTTGCCATCCTTCTGCCAATCTAGGATGATGTAGTTGTGATCGTAGCCCCTGCCCCATATAAGCTGGTCGTACTTATCATCAATTCTTGCACCGATAGCAGTCAGCTGACGGAAATCCATTGGTGTTCCCTCCACCTTGCGGATAACGCCTGTTGGGAAGGAATCCTCGTCATGCTCAGTGATTTCATCAGCGAAAATCTGTAATTTCTGCTCTAACACATCACTTGCCTGAAAACCATCAAGATTAAAGTATGCGTGATTAGTCAGATTGCAGACGGTGTCCTTATCGCATACAGCTTCATAGGTAATGGAAAGCTCGTCTTCATCGGTAAGATTGAAGGTAGCTGTCACAGTCATATTGCCCGGATAGCCTGCTGTACCGTCAGGGCTTACATGAGTCAGCTTCAAGCCTTCCTCTGTAATTTCTGACTGCCACAAATGGTAGTGAAATGCCTTACTGCCACCATGAATATGGTTTTTGCCTTCGTTGGCATTTAATTCCAGCTGATATTCTTTACCGTTTATTACAGCCTTGCCATATCTGATACGGTTGGCATGACGGCCAATTACACCGCCCATACAGCTGTCATCTTCTTCATACTTTGCCACATTGTCAAAGCCCAGCACTATATCTGTTGGCTTGCCGTCTTTATCCTTGACAATCCATGACTGCACGCGACAGCCATAATCGCATATTTTCAGCTGATTTCCCTTGGCATTAGTAATGGTAAAAAGCTTGCACTCAGTACCATCACTTATTTTGCCAAAAGGCTCTGCAATAATATTTGCCATAGAAAAATCCCCTTACTGATCCCCTAATAACTATATATTATATTTATATTTATATTTATATTTATTTTTATATCTTATTTTTCGTAGCCATTTGGATGCTTCTGATGCCACTTCCATGCAGTGCCGATAACAGCCTCTACATCAGTGAACTTAGGCTTCCAGCCAAGAATTGTACGTGCCTTTTCACTAGAAGCAATCAACTGAGCAGGGTCGCCTGCACGACGCTCGCCCATCTCTACCTTAATGTCAAGGCCAGTTGCCTTCTTAGCAGCCTCAATCATTTCCTTTACGGAGAAGCCCTGTCCATTGCCTAAGTTGAAGATATTGCTCTCGCCACCCTTGCGGAGGTAATCAATTGCCAGTACATGAGCATCAGCCAAATCCAGTACATGGATGTAGTCACGCAGGCAGGTGCCATCTGGTGTATCGTAATCGTCACCAAATACAGTGATGTGGTCACGCTTGCCGAGTGGAACCTGCAGAATTAATGGAATAAGATGTGTCTCTGGGTTGTGGTCCTCGCCAATAGAACCATCCTCAATAGCACCAGCGGCATTGAAGTAACGCAGGGATACATAGCGGATACCATTTGCCAGGCTTACCCACTTCATCATCTTTTCCATAATCAGCTTGGACTGGCCGTATGGGTTGGTTGGCTCAGTGCGGTCATCCTCCATGATAGGAATACGCTCTGGCTCGCCATAGGTAGCGGCAGTAGAGGAGAATACAATCTTGTCTACATTGTTGCGTACCATAGCCTCAAGAAGTACCTGCATACCATAAACATTGTTGTTGAAATACTTCAATGGCTGAGTCATGGATTCGCCTACCAGAGAATTTGCGGCAAAATGAACTACTGCATCAATCTTATTCTCGGTGAAAATCTTATCTAAAATAGCGGCATCACGAATATCGCCCTTGTAGAATTTAGCCTTTGGATTTACTGCGTCCATATGGCCAGTCTGCAAATTATCTACGATAACTACTTCCTCGCCACGCTCTACCATCTGATGAACTGCATGAGAGCCGATATAGCCGGCACCGCCACAAACTAAAATTGCCATGTCAAATACCTCCAATTAATACTTTAATATCCCCATATTACACTGAAGCAACAAATTTGTCAAATGCTTCCATGCCCTGCTCATTACGCTTATAAACACCGGCATCTGTCAATACCTGCATAAATACCTTACCGATTTCTTCCTGAATAATATTGTCAACATTATCCTTATTAATGTCGGTATGCTTTGCTCTTATTTCCTTGTACCACACTGCATGACTTTTCAAATTCTCATCATCGTCAATGCTGTCAACATCATCCAAGAGTGCCGCCTTGATACCAGCCATTTCAGCCTTTAAGCGTGCAGGGAGAACAGCCAGTCCCATTACCTCAATCAGACCGATGTTTTCCTTCTTGATGTGATGAACCTCTGCATGAGGATGATACAGACCGAGAGGATGTTCCTCAGTAGTCAGGTTGTTTCTCAGTACCAAATCAAACTGATATGCCTTGCCTACACGTCTGCCGATAGGAGTAATGGTATTATGTGGCTCGCCATCAGTCTCAGCAAAGATGGTTACACTTTCATCGGTATAGCCACGCCATGCATTCAAAATCTTTTCTGCTAAATCAATTAACTGCTGACGGTTTTCAGAGGTAATGCGGATTGCGGACATTGGCCACTTCAAACGGCCTGCCTTGACATCAGGGAAGCCAGCAAATTCATATTCCTTCTCAATAGGAGCCTTCGCCATAGCAAAGGTATAGTTACCGCCCTGATAATGGTCATGGGACAGGATAGAACCGCCAACGATAGGCAAATCAGCATTAGAACCAGCAAAGTAGTGTGGAAGAACTTCCAAGAAATCAGCTAAATTCTCAAAAGACTTGCGGGAAATCTTCATTGGAGTATGCTCACTGTTGAAGATAATGCAATGCTCATTGTAGTAGGTGTATGGAGAATACTGTAAGAACCACTGATGGCCATGGAAATCCATAGGGATAATGCGATGGTTCTGACGTGCAGGATGATTAGCATGACCTGCAAAACCTTCGTTCTCACGGCAGAGCAGACACTTTGGATAGGTTGTAGAAGCTACTAACTTAGCCGCCGCAATATCTCGTGGGTCTTTCTCTGGCTTAGAGAGATTGATAGTAATATCCAAATCACCATATTCAGTAGCAGTTTTCCACGCTACATTCTTGTCTATACGGTCCTTGCGAATATAATTAGAAGCAGTGCTGAGTGCAAAGTAATTTTCAGTAGCCTTCTCTGGAGAAACCGCATAATCAGCCTTAAACTTAGCGATTACCTCAGATGGGCGAGGCATAACGCAGTTCATCAATGCAGTATCATACAAATCACGCTGGGTAACAGTATTGACAAACATTTCCTTTTCTGCCATGTAGTCAAGCATGTTTTCCAGTATAGGAGTAGCAGTTGGAAGCTTCTCCTCTACCTTTACCATAGTAAATTCCTGTGCCTTCAAAACGTCGAGCAGAAGATTGGCAGAATAATACATATCATCCTCAGTGATAAGACCATTCTGAACAGCAAAATTCAAAAGACGATTTATTTCATAATTTATATCAGCCATAGTCGTTTCCCTCTAATCCTAAAAAGTAGCCCTAATATCACATCATCAAATTAAATTACACGTACACCGCCGAGAGGACGAATTCTCAGCTTATAGCAGCAACCCTCACCGAACAATGCTTCCATAGCCTCTACATACTCATTTACCACATCATCAGGAACAAATGCCTGAATGGTACCAGCAAAACCACCGCCATGTACACGGCAGGCACCCTTGCCAGCTAATACCTTCTCACTTACCATCAGTGCCATAGGAATGCCCTGCTCTGCTGGCTTCTTGGTGGAGTAAAGATTCTGTAACCATCTTGCAGAAGAATTGCCGGAAGCATTAACAAGATTGAAGAAGCCCTGGAAATCTTCCTTATCGAGAGCCTCCACTTCCTGTGGTACACGCGCATCATCAGCATAGTAGTGAGCCGCCCTCAAGATAGCTCTGTCAGTGCAGGTACCGCGAAGGGAATGTAAGGACTTGAAGAAATCTGCCTCTGGAACCTCTCTCAGATAACGCTTGCCAAACTGGGAAGCAACCATCTTCATTTCAGAAGGAACGGAAACATAATCATCGGTTAAATCTGCATGACTGCCCTTGGTATCGGTAATGCAGAGATTAATGCCAGCTGCGGCAAAGTCACAGGTGTGCTTTTCAATGACAGGATTAGTGGTATCATTGAAGTCAATGAATACGAAACCGCCAACGGAAGAAACCATCTGGTCCATCAGACCGCTCTGCTTGCCGAAATAATTATTCTCAGCATACTGACCCATCTTGGCAATATCTATTGCACCTACCTTACCATCATTGTAATGCTGGTCGAGGATAGTGCCAATCAATACCTCAAAAGCTGCGGAAGAAGAAAGACCACTGCCACCTAACACATCAGAAGTAACATAAGCATTGAAACCGCCAATTTCTACACCCAGCTTCTTGAACTGATAAACCATGCCACGAATAAGAGCAGCAGTAGTGCCCTGCTCCTCAGCCTTGACACTCAGGTCATTCAGCTCAATATACTCCTCGGAATAGCCAGCAGACTGCAAGCGGATAACTCCATCATTGTGGAAATAAACCACTGCAATTGCATCAAGATTAATAGCTGCCGCCAATACACGGCCATGCTGATGATCGGTATGATTACCGCATACCTCGGTACGGCCTGGAGCAGAGAAAATATTTACATCGCCACTGCCTGGATAAAGCTTCTCAAACTTCTCGATAGCCTTGTAATAACGCTCCTTCTGCTGTGGTAAAGCGGCCTCACCGTACATTTCAGTCAAAACCTGGTCATAAACGCCATTCTTAACCTCAACCATTAAATCCTTACTGTACATAGTCTAACTCCTCCCAAATAATTTAATTAAACCCCTCTAAAACTGAACTCAAAATGCTTGCTTTCGTTCTTTATTGTATATTCGTCAAGTACTGGAGAGCCCCAGGTATCGTCACCGCCGACACCGCACTGTCCCAAAGAAGCTCTCAGGTAGGTATGATGTACCTGTGGAAGCTCATACTGATGATGTGCATTCTCTAATTCATGTGCAGTATATGGAAGTGCAGAAGCTTCAAATTCTACATCACCAAATACCTGCAGGCCACGGCCACGGTTATCAGTTACGTTAAACCAGCGAATACCGCCATGATTACCGCACTCCTGTGGACGAAGATATGGTTCTACCTCATCAGCCGCAGTAGTCTGGAAAATTCCCAAACGTGCACCGCGCATTCTGTCAAAGTAATTATCACATGGGCCTAAGCCGTAATACTCAATATTGCTGTAATCACAAGGCAGGGTAAAGAGCATTGCAAAATCAGGAATTTCAGGTAAATCTTCAACCTTCTCGTAATCCATAGCTACCTTTATTGCGCCGTCCTTCTGTACGGTATAGGTAACTGCAACAGTGGATTCCTTGTCAGCAAACAGCTTATAAGTATAGCGAATACTGAAGGTGTCAGCATCGTATTCCTTAATGCCAGTCTCACCGAAATATCTTGTCAGAGCCTTCCACTCGCCCTCATCATTGTACTCAGCCTTACAGCAGGCATTGTACATAGAAGCCAGCTTCCACTGTGAAACTGCAATCTGACGGCTGCTGCCACGGTCATTATCTACTGGTGCACGCCAGAAATCAAGCTGTGGCTTATCCTGAATCATTTCAACGCCATTGAACTTATAGGAAACGAGGTTGCCCTGTGCGGATGAAAACATAGCACTGAAGCCATCGCCATAAACACCGATGTTAATATCTGACTTGCAGACATGAAGCTTTCTAGTAACAGCCATAGGTGTATTCTTCATCAGGCATTCAGACTTTACCAGCCAGTCATCAACAGTAGAAACAGCTTCTCTGCTCTTGGTAACGCTCTGTCCGAAAGCTACCTCATGCCCAGCCTTAGCCCACTTTTCATCATGGTCTAATACTAATGCGGCATTAAATGCATACTCGCCAGCACCATAATAAGGCCATTCAATCTCTACCTCAACAGTCTCGCCTGGCTCTGCACTTACTACGGTAAAAGTCTCGCTTACCTTCACGCCATCCTTTAAGAGCCACAGCTTCAATTCATAATTGTCAGCATTGGTAAAGAGACTCTTATTAATTACCTTTACACCATTCTCATGAGGCTCTAAGGTGAAATTCTGATAATTGAATTTTACTTCCTGCATCTTGGAAGTTACCTTGCGGTCGGTAAAGAGAATACCATTACCACTGAAATTGTAATCGGAAGGACGGTCGCCGAAATCACCGCCATAGAGATATGTATCCTTGCCGTAGGTATCCTTTGCCCATATAGCCTGATCTACCCAGTCCCAAATGAAACCGCCCTGATAAAGCTCGTCTTCTTCAGCAAGGTCAGTATACTTGTGCATACCGCCATTGGAATTACCCATGGAATGAGTGTACTCACAGCAGATAAATGGCTTGTCGCGATGTTCTGCAAGGAACTTCTTAATATTGGCAACGGTAGTGTACATCTGACTTTCCATATCACTGGAAGCGTTGTAACGTCTATCCCAGAAAATACTCTCATAATGAACAAGACGGGATGGATCTGCCTTATGGAAGTACTCGTGCATTTCAAAAATATTCTTACCGCCACAGGACTCATTACCGCAGGACCAAATGATGATAGAAGGATGATTCTTGTCACGCTCTAACATGCTCTTTGCTCTGTCAATAACTGCTGGAAGCCATTCTTCCCTGTCGCCAGGAACGGTATTATCATCGTAGAAACAGCCACCGTTGCGCATCCATGCACCATGAGTCTCTAAATTGGTTTCATCAATTACATACAAACCGTAAATATCGCACAAATCATAGATACGGCTGCTGTTTGGATAATGTGAACAGCGGAGAGCATTGATATTGTTTTTCTTCATTTCGATAATATCCTGCTCAATCAGCTTAGGATCGCTCGCTCTGCCACTGTAACAGTCAAATTCATGTCTATTAGTACCCTTGAAGACAATACGCTTGCCATTTATCTTCATGATAGTACCATCAAGCTTAAATTCTCTAAAGCCGATATTCTGAGGAATTACTTCCTGCACCTTGCCAGCTTCATCAGAAACAGTAAATAATGCCTTATAAAGAACAGGATTTTCTGCACTCCACAATTCAATTTCCTTTAATTCAAAGGAAGCCTTGCTTTCAGTACCCTCAGCCTTGATGTTTTCCTCTAAAATCAGTTCATTAGACTGATTGTAAAGCTTAATATTTACGTTCTTTACTGCTTCACTGTTCCACTTAAAATCAATATTTAAGGAACCATCCTTGTAATCATTAACAGGCTCGGCATGAACAAACATATCATTCAGGTGAATTTCAGGCTTAGTATAGAGATAAACCTCTCTGAATAAACCGCTGAAACGCCAGAAGTCCTGATCTTCCAGCCAGCTTCCGCTTGAATAACGGAATACCTGTACAGCCAGCTTGTTCTCGCCCTTTGCCATGTAAGGAGTTAAATCGAAATCTGCTGGTGTAAAGCTGTCCTCACTGTAGCCTACATAATGACCATTGAGCCATACAGCAATAGCAGACTCTGCACCCTGGAAGGAAACCAGTACCTTGTCCCATCCCTCTGGAGCATCAAAATACTTTACATAGGAAGCAACAGGATTATCCTTCACAGGAATTTCACCAGGAACAATCACCTCATGACCGTCCCAAGGATAGGTTGTATTTGTATAATGTGGCTTGCCGTAGCCTTCCATCTGCAAATGAGCAGGTACGCGGATAGTGTCCCATGCCTTGCAGTCATAATCAGACGCCTCGAAGCCTTCTACACGCTCTGCAACAGTTCTGGCAACATGCACATGCCAAAGACCGTTCAGTGAAACCTTAAATGATGATACACCCATAGCCAGTTCTTCCATAGAGGAAAAATAATTATGGTCGCTATGAGCAGCTACTCTGTTATCTGCAAAAAACAATGGATTTTTTAATTCATTTATATCAAATTTCTTTTCCATTTTAATCACCATTTCCTTAAATTCATTAAGCTAGGATATATAGTCTGGGGAAGTCTCTTATGGAAAGACCGCCCCAAACCATATATACAGAGGGATAATATATAAACTACCTAAGGGATAGTAGTTAGCCAATTTTTTCAATAATCCACATATACGCCGCAAAATCAAGTAATGCAGGGGTGATAGTCAGGCCGAAATTCATCAGCTCATCACCGTAAAATTCCTTGCCCTCAATATCATTCGACTTCAAATAGCTTTCATTGACTTCATGAGCATGCTCTGGCATTTTGAAGGTGCTGATACGGTAAAGTGCATTTGGCTCTAAGCCCTGCAATTTGAGATAGCCGACCTCTGGAGCCATCTGACTCAGTATTCTGAAATACATTACAGCCATTCTGCTTCCATCCTTACTGGTAAAGCTCCACGCTGTATCATTGCCAGCAAATGGAGATTTCAGGCGGGTAAACTCACCCTGCTGTACCATAGGGCGAATATCCTTGAACAGCTTAATCTGCTCCTTTACTTCTGCCTTGTCCTCATCACTCATTCTGCAAATGTCCATCTCATAACCGAAAGCACCGCACATAGCCACCAAACCACGGAAATTAAGAGGGGTTATACGTCCTACCTGATGATTTGGCACTACGGAAACATGACAGCCCATAGTAGCAGGTGGGAATACAAGGCTTGTACCGGTCTGAATTTTCAAACGGCACACTGCATCGGTGTTGTCGCTTACCCATGCCTGTGGCATATAGTACATCATGCCGGCATCGAAACGGCCTCCACCTCCAGAACAGCTTTCAAAGAGAATATCGGGAAAACGGCTGGTAATAGCCTCCATAATCTCATAAACACCCATGATATAGCGGTGTGAAGCCTCAAGCTGTCTATCTGCTGGCAACGCATTAGAGAAAGGCTCTGTCATGTGGCGGTTCATATCCCACTTGATATAATCCACCTTTGCTTCCTTGATTGCATCGCTGATTACCTTGATTACATACTCTCTGACCTCAGCTCTGCCTAAGTCAAGTATCAGCTGATTTCTGCCATAAGAGGATTTTACAGCGTTAGAATGAATTGTCCAGTCAGGATGTGCTCTGAAAAGGTCACTGTCGACTGATACCATCTCAGGCTCTACCCAAAGACCGAATTTCAGTCCCTTAGCCCTTACCTTCTCAGAAATTCCAGCTACACCGGCTGGCAATTTTTCACGATTTACAAACCAGTCACCCAGAGATGAATTATCATCATTTCTCTTGCCAAACCAGCCATCATCAAGAACAACCAGCTCAATACCTAATTCCTTGGCACAATCTGCCAGTTCAAGGATTTTTTCTTCATTGAAGTCAAAATAGGTTGCTTCCCAGTTGTTTACCAAAATAGGTCTTAACTCGTTGACATGCTTACTGCGTACCAAATGCTTCTGCCAGAAATTATGGAAACACTTGGACATACCATTCAGGCCATCTGCTGAATATACCATTACGCCCTCTGGAGTTTCAAAGCTTTCGCCCTTCTCCAAAGTCCAGGTGAAATTAGCAGGATTGATGCCAGCGACTACGCGGGTAGTACCAAACTGCTCTACCTCAGTGCGTATGCTGAAGTTACCGCTGTAAATAAGGCTGAAACCATATACGTCACCCTGATGTTCGTCTGCATTTCTTCTAGCCAGTGCAATAAATGGGGATTGCTGATGACTGCTTGCACCACGTGTACTGGAGTTTTCCTGTATACCGCGGAAAAGCTCACTGCGTTCAAGGCTTCTCTCTGCCGCATGTCCACCATAAAGGCTGTAGCGTATGAAATCATGGTCAGTGAAATCAAGGCTCAGGCTGCCAGCATTCAGAAGCTTTACGTTTTCAGTACCGATGTTGACAAATTTTACAGAACGTACAAGAGCATTACTGTCTGGGAATATTGTATAATTGAGGAATATCTTTAAGTCATTGTTTACAGAAATAAGCTCTATTTCAAGGGTTTCGCACTGACCAGCCTTATCAAAGCTGTGAGGCTGACCTTTAATTGCAGGCTTGCCCTCATATATGCGATAACCATTATAACCAAATTCAGTAGCAGTAGTACCATCTGCCAGCATTATCTGATAAGCTGGGGTACGGAAGTCGCCATGATTGGTATCTGGATATTCACGTGGCAGTACGTCAAGAGAAAAACGTCTGTCGTGATTGATTTCTTCCGGCTGTGGAGAAAAGCCTCTGTCCATCATGGTAAGTGCGGCTGAATCACGGAACTCACGTAATGGCTTTCCCCAATAACGGTGTAACAGATATTTATCCATAACTATCTGAATAACATAGCTGTAAAAATTATTTTTTAAATGAAAAACCTTTTTCTGCTCATCAAAAATTATCAACTTACCCATAAGACAAAACCTTTCTTCATGACTAAAACTATTAATTTATACTATATTAAGCCATACCACCTGCCTGTTTTTCATTGGAAAATGGTATGACTTAATAATTCATTGTCTATGAAACTAATTTTTATGCGTTAGCTGCAGCAGCCTGACGGAGTTCCTTCAGCTCAGCAACAATACCGCGGTAGTAGTCACCAGTCAGTCTGTAGAACTTCAGGTAAGCTAAGATGATTACCAGGAAGATTGCAGCAGACATCAGGAACATTACACAGCGCAGACCCATGATGGTCTCAGCAGTCTGAACTACGTTTGGAACATAGCCTACTGCCTCAAGCATAATACCGCCGATAGCACCAGCAACAGCAGAACCGAACTTAACAGTCAGAGTCTGGGAGGAGAATACCAGAGCCTCACTGCGGATACCGCACTTGTACTCACCATAATCACAGGTGTTAGCCAGCATAACGGTAGTGGATACAACGGTCAGTGCATTACCAATCTGGAAGATAGCTGCACATGGGAAGAATAGATACATGCTTGCACTAGAATCAGTACCAGTTACGAACATCAGCAGACAGCCGATAATCAGCAGAGTGTAAGAAGCTAAGTAAATAATTCTGTGGTTGAATACACGAACCAGTTTAGGGAACAGAGCGAATGCAACAAGCTGAGTAGCGAAGGATACACCACCGAAGATAGCGAACCAGCTTTCATTACATACAACATACTTGAAGAAGTATACGTTTAAGCCTAAGAACAGATATACACCTAACTGCTGGAGAATGGTCAGGCCGATGATAACTAACAGCTGGTCATTGTTCTTCAGAATCTGGAATGCCTCAGCCAGCTTAATGGATTCCTTGCGCTCTACTACTACGTGCTCCTTTACGTTCAGGAAGCAGATAACCTCGCAGATGTTGAACAGAACTGCTACAGCTAATGCGAAACGGAAGTAACCTTCAGTATCGGTTGCACCCATGTTTACACCTAAGAAAGCAACAATCATCAGACCGAAGGTACCGATTGTCTGACCACCGAACATAGCGAACAGACGAGGAATAACGGACATGGTATCTCTTACCTTGGAATCGTTAGAGAAGGAAGGAATCATTGACCAGTAAGGAACATCCATCAGAGTGTAGGTCATGCCCCACAGTACATAGGTAACTGCACACCATACATATACCATAGTGCCCTGTAAGAAAGTGGAAGGGTTGGTATACAGCAGAACCAGAACGACGGAATTTATAACAGTACCGCCTAAAATCCAAGGACGGAACTTACCATACTTTGTTTTTGTGTTATCTACAATCCAGCCCATCATTGGGTCGTTGAATGCGTCCCAGATACGAGCTACTAAGAACAGACCACCGATAAATACAGGTGATACACCTACAACGTCGGTATAGAATACCATTAAGAAAGTAGCAACGATACCGTATACTAAATCCTTACCATAAGCACCAATACCAAACGACAGTTTTTCCTTGAATGAAATCTCATCCATAATTTTATAACCCCCTAAATAATAATATCAATTTACGTTTTATCACGTTCCCCTGTGATGTATACATTGTACCTCTATACAGCACCTTTTGGAATGCAAAATCCTGTTCAAAAACATACGATATTCTGTACAATGCAGGAAAATCACATATCTATGATACATTATTCAGAGGGTTGCTCCTATTTCATATATGTATATGGTGTTGCATTTATTACCTTTTTATCTATATTTCCTCCCTGCTGGAGATTATAGACTATATTTATTATGTGCTCTATCTGTTCCTCCTGATTTATATTCACCGTACCCCACGCTTCTCCGCTGTCTACAAGGGAATGCATTACATCATTGTCATTGACTCCCACCATGCAGGGCACAGGCAGATTCTTTGCGCGGTAAAACTCATACGCTCCCAGCACCATATCATCATTGTTGCCTACTATCAGCTCGACATTTTTAATAATATCCTCAGGAAGCTTATCCATAGTCCTGTACGCCTTGTCCTTCTCCCAGTCAGCGGTGAAATTCGCTAAAATATTCATGGGCAGGTCATGACTTACAATGCGCTCACGAAATCCATCTGTTCTTTCCTGTGAAGCAAAATAGTCCGGCTCTCCTTCAAGCAGTATATAATCAAGCTTGCCATTGTTATTCTTGTCAATTTCCTTCTTCTTTTTCTCCCACAGAGATTTTACCATGTCACCCTGCATCTGTCCCTCAACAAAGGCGTCCGTCCCTACGTAGCAGATAGCAGGCCCTATATTGAGATCGTTATTGTCTGGCTTGCGGTTAAAAAGCACTACAGGTATACGCTTGCTTGCTGTTATATTCAGTACCTCTGCCGCTGACGAAACATTGACGAGATTTAAAAGCAGTACATCACACTTCTGCTGCATGAGATATTCCACCTGTTTTAGCTGAGTGTTGCGGTCGCCCTCTGCATCTGCTACCTCATAACGCAATATGACATTATCATCCGCAAATTTATCCTTCAGGGCTGTTTCCAGCCTATTTATAAAAAGCTTCATATATGGGTCATTGATATTGTAGACGGTAATTCCTACCTTAAATACCTTCTTTTCACTATTGACGGCACAGCCACATAAGCCAATGCAGAATAC
>CALZDE010000025.1 GCA_945637225.1 uncultured Selenomonadaceae bacterium | reverse complement strand
CAGCTGGCTACTGTACGTTATAAGATCATGGATGCTCCAGAGCGCAGTGCAGATGCAAAGGGCGAAATTGTAGAGTTAAATGTGGATGATTCCAAGCTGGCTAACCATGTTGAGGTTATTGGCGTTACTAAGAAGGAACAGGAAAGCGGTATCGAGAATGCTGACATTCTGGTAGTAGCTGGCCGTGGTATCAAGAAGCGTGAAGATTTACAGCTGGTACAGGATTTGGCTGACGCTTTAGGCGGCGATCTGGCTTGCACTCGTCCTATGGTTGAGGGTGGCTGGATGGATGCTAAGAGACAGATTGGTCTTTCCGGCCGTACTGTTCGTCCAAAGCTTATTATTACCTGTGGTGTTTCCGGTGCAATTCAGTTTGTAGCTGGTATGAACCACTCCGAAAATATTATCGCCATCAATACTGATCCAAATGCTTCTATATTTAAGGTAGCAAATTATGCAGTTGTTGGTGATTTGTACGATGTAGTTCCAAAGCTCATTGAGAAAATCAAGAGCGGTGCTGCATTAATTTAAGGGAGGGGGATAATAATGAGTAACTTCAAGCGTCTTGATGATATTGATTTAGAAGTATTAGCTGGTATCGTACCTCGTGAGAGAATTCTCTGGGGCGATGAAATAAATGAAGAATACAGCCATGATGAATTAAGCTCTGAGGAAAGCTATCCTGATGTAGTTGTTCGTGTACTGTCTGCTCAGGAAGTTTCCAAGATTATGGTTTATGCAAATCAGCAGCATATCGCTGTTACTCCTCGTGGTGCTGGTACTGGCCTTGTTGGTTCTTCCGTAGCAGTAGAGCATGGCATCATGATTGACACCACTCTGATGAATCATTTCCTTGAATTAGATGAAAAGAACCTTACTCTTACCGTAGAGCCAGGTGTTCTCTTGATGGAAATTGCTGCTTACGTAGAGGAGAGAGGTTTCTTCTATCCACCAGATCCAGGTGAAAAGTCCGCTACTATCGGTGGTAATATCAGCACTAATGCTGGCGGTATGCGCGCTGTAAAGTATGGCGTAACTCGTGACTTTGTTCGTGGTCTGGAAGTTGTTTTAGCTGACGGTACCATTATGGAATTAGGCGGCAAGGTAGTAAAGAACAGCTCCGGTTATGACCTGAAGGATTTAATTATCGGTTCTGAGGGTACTTTGGCTTTCGTTACTAAGGCAATTTTGAAGCTTTTGCCACTGCCACAGAAGAATGTAAGCCTGCTGGTTCCATTTGACACTCTTACCAATGCTATTGATACTGTTCCAAAAATCATCAGCTCTAAGGCAATTCCTACTGCAGTTGAATTCATGGAGCGTGAGGTTATCATGGATGCTGAGGAATATCTCGGCAAGAAGTTCCCAGATAATCAGGCAGATGCATACTTGTTATTAAAGTTTGACGGTTCCTCTGTTGATGAAATTAGTAAATACTATGATGATATTGCTCAGATCTGCTTGGCAAACGGTGCAGTTGACCTGCTGATTGCTGATACAGATGAGCGTGCTGAAGCTATCTGGAAGGCACGTGGTGCATTCCTGGAGGCAATTAAGGGCTCTACCACCAGCATGGATGAGGTTGACGTTGTTGTACCTCGCAGCTGTGTAAATGAGTTTGTAAACTTTGTTCATGATCTCCGTAAGGACATGAATATCCGCATTAAGAGCTTTGGTCATGCTGGTGACGGCAACCTTCATGTATACATTCTCCGCGATGCTATGAATGACAAGCAGTGGAAGAATGCTCTTGAGGAAGCTATGCAGCGTATGTATGACAAGGCAAAGACAATGGATGGCCAGGTTTCCGGTGAGCATGGTATCGGCCTTGCAAAGAAGCCATATCTGAAGGAATCCTTAGATCCAGCTACCATTATCTTGATGCAGCGTATTAAGAAGGCCTTTGATCCTAATGGTATCTTAAATCCACATAAGGTCTGCTTAAATTAATGTGTTCCCTCTTGTAACTGTAAAATACCTTAAGCCATCACTTTTACCCCAATAAAGAGGAAGAAGGGGTGCAACTCCCTGGCACCCCTGATACCTCGCCTTCGTAGCCGTGACGATTCCCCATCGCCGTGAGTTACAATGATGATGTAAAAAAGGAGATGACTCCCGTGTTAGCAATAATTGCAGCTATTCCAATTATTTTAACAATTATTCTCACCGTAGGTATGAATGTACCTGCTAAGAAGGCTCTGCCTATGGCTTGGGCAGCCTGTGCCGTTATTGGCCTTTGTTACTGGGGTATGGATGTTACCCATGTTGCGGCTTATACCATTACAGGTTTCTTAGGTTCTATTGATACATTGCTGATTATCTTTGGTGCGATACTTCTTATGAATATGCTGAACGAGGCTGGTGCTATGCGCCGTATTGAGGCTATGTTCAATGGCATTACCGAGGATGCCCGTATTCAGTTAGTTATTGTAGGATTTGCTTTTGCAGCTTTTATTGAAGGTGCGGCAGGCTTTGGTACACCAGCGGCAATCTGTGCTCCTCTGGTTATCGGTTTGGGTGCTCCTCCTATGGCTGCAGCTTTAGCATGTCTGATGTTTAATTCCACCCCTGTTCCATTCGGTGCAGCTGGTACTCCTACCAATGCGGCAGCAGAAATTATTAAGGATGCACTGCCAGGTATCGGTGTAAATGATCTGGGTGTATTCAAGCAGGACTTATCCTTCCTGTCTACCATCGGTATGTGCGTTGGTTCTTTTGTAATTATCTGGCTGGTAATCGGCGTTGTTTGCATGAAGTTTGGTAAGAATAAGTCTTTCTCAGACGTATTCCCAGTAATTCCTTTCTGCATTTTCACCGCAACTGTATTTAGTGCTGTTTCTATTCCTGTTGCTAATGTTATGGGTGCAGAGCTGACTTCTCTGGCTGCTGCTGCTGTAACTATCTTCGCTACTATCGGTGCAGCTAAGACTGGTTTCCTCATGCCAAAAGAGGTTTGGCGTTTCCCTGGTACTGAGATTAAGAAGGATCAGAAGAAAGAAGAGGTTACTCATTCCATGTCTCTGTTAAAAGCATGGGTTCCTTATCTCTTGGTTACCCTGTGGCTGGTAGCTACTCGTGTTCCTCAGTTTGGCATTAAGCCTCTGATGGGTTCTTTCCCTATTACTGTAACTAATATCATGGGTGTTGACGGCGCAAGCTTCACCTTGAAGTGGCTGAACAACCCAGGTTTATTCCCATTCATTCTGGTTGTATTCATCGGTTTTGCTATGTATGGCATGAGCGGTACTCAGATTAAGAATGTACTGTATAAGTCCTATAAGCAGCTGATTGGTGCTACTATTGCATTGCTCTTCGGCTTTGCTATGGTTTACCTGTTCCGTTATTCCAATGCAAATATCAGCGGTTATGATTCCATGCTGGTAGCTATGGCTAAGGGTATGGCTGACCTGGCAGGTGCAAATTACTTTTATGTTGCTCCTGTTATCGGTTCTGTTGGTGCTTTCATGTTTGGTTCCAATACTGTATCAAACATCATGTTTGCGCCACTGCAGTTCGCTACCGCAGATATTCTGAGCATTCCTCATATTATTATCGTTGCTCTCCAGAATCAGGGCGGTGCAATTGGTAATATGGTCTGCATCAATAACATCGTAGCAGTTTGTGCTACCACCGGTATAGTAGGTGCGGAAGGTAAGATTTTGAAAACTACGGTCGGTCCGTGGTTTATCTATTACCTCATAGTTATTGGTGTGATGCTGTTGCTGATGAATTTCGGCATAGCTTAAACTAGTTCACACACATTTTTACTTATACTACATTACTCTATTTTTACACACGATGTACCCCCAAGTACAGCAGAAACCGTCAGAATTTTTTTCTGGCGGTTTTTGTATTGAAAAAACACTTTACAATATCAAAATTTTATAGTATTATATTCTAGTCAGATGAATATAGCTATTTTCTGTGAAGCAATTAGAATGTTTTTACAAACTGGTTGTGGAGAAAGCTTTGGAGAATCTCATTAAATTGAGTACCGAAGGTGCAAGGCACACTAGCAGTGCTGAATCTCTCAGGTAAAAAGACAAGGCTGCAAGTAAGATTTCTTTCTTGCATTGTTTGCGTTCTTCAGAGCCGTTGATATTTCATCGGCTTATTTTATTGTTTTTATTGATGTTTATTTTAGGAGGACTTTAGGGTAAATGTTAGAAGTTGTTCAGGAAATCAATTCTTATCTTTCTGATTATGTGTTGGTATTTTTGCTGTTATCAGTGGGTTTATGGTATTCTGTAAGAACTAGTTTTGTGCAGATTCGCTGTTTTAAGGAAGGCTTTTCCAAGACTTTTGGCGGTTTGGCTAAGTTTGGTCAGAAGCAGGACAGCGGTATGAGTTCATTTCAGGCATTAGCTACTGCTATTGCAGCACAGGTAGGTACTGGTAATATAGTAGGTGCCAGCGGTGCTATTCTGACTGGCGGTCCTGGTGCTATTTTCTGGATGTGGGTAATTGCTTTCTTTGGCATGGCTACCATTTATGCGGAGGCAGTATTGGCTCAGGCTACACGTGTAAAGGATGAGAAGGGAAATATCCACGGCGGTCCTGTTTACTATATCACTAAGGCATTTGACGGCAGTATGGGCAAGGTGCTGGCAAATTTCTTTGCAGTAGCAATTACACTGGCTTTAGGTTTCTTTGGCTGTATGGTACAGTCTAATTCCATTGGTGCTACCTGCAGTACAGCGTTTGGCATTCCATCATGGACTGTTGGTCTTGCGCTGGTGGTTATCTGCGGTACTATTTTCATTGGCGGTGTACAGCGTTTAGCGGCTGTTACTGAGCGTGTTGTACCAGTCATGGCTATCATATTCCTTGTTGGCGGTGTTATGGTACTTTTGAGCCGTATTCAGTATATTCCTGAAACCTTTGGCATGATTTTCTATTATGCATTCCATCCAGAGGCTATTATCGGTGGCGGTTTCGGTCATGCCTTAAAGACTGCTATCAGTCAGGGTGCAAAGCGTGGCCTGTTCTCCAATGAGGCTGGTATGGGTTCTACACCTCATGCACATGCTTTGGCAAATGTAGCTAGACCACACGATCAGGGCGTTGTAGCTATTGTTGGTGTGTTTATTGATACCTTTGTTGTTCTGACTCTTAATGCTCTGGTTATTATTTCTACATTATATACAGCAGATGGCATTCTTCATACAGGTGCTATTCCAGACGGCATTGGCAAGGCTAATTTGGCTCAGACTGCATTTGGTACAGTATTTGGAGCGGAAGCTGGTGCGATATTCGTTGCTGTGTGTCTTTTCTTCTTCGCGTTTTCAACTATCCTCAGCTGGAATCTTTTCGGCAAGATTAATGCAAATTACATGTTTGGCAAGCTTGGTGTGAAGGTTTATACTGCATTTTCACTGCTGTTTATCTTCATGGGTACAATGACTTCCAGTGATTTGGTATGGGAGCTTTCAGATATGTTCAATCAGCTGATGGTTATTCCTAATGCGATGGCACTCTTTGCTCTGACTGCTATGGTTGTAGGTGCTATTCCTAAAAAGTAAATATTTAGTCATGAACTACTTGACAAAGCATTGATTATGTTGTATTATCTTAGGTAGACAAAAAGAAAGTCTTAGGATTTTCGACATAATGCTCATCAAGAGCAGTGGAGGGACGGGCCCTGTGAAGCTGCGGCAACCATCGGCAAGGAAGAGCTTTCTAAGTCGGAACGGTGCCAATTCCTGTAGTAAATACTACGAGATGAGAGAAATGCTTAAACTCTCTCGGTAGTGAGGGGGTTATTTTATTTCTCCCTGATATTTAAGGCGTGAGCAGCCTTATGACATACTTATTTTAGTTTTAGGAGGAAAAATATTATGGCTAAGCGTAAATTATTTACTTCTGAGTCTGTTACTGAAGGCCATCCTGACAAAATGGCAGACCAGATTTCTGACAGCATTCTTGATGCGATCATTGCACAGGACCCAATGGGCCGTGTAGCTTGCGAGACTTTAGTAACTACTGGTCAGGCTCACATTGCAGGTGAGATTTCCACCAGCTGTTATGTAGATATTTCCAAGATTGTACGTGATACCGTTCGCAAGATTGGCTATACTCGTGCAAAGTTCGGTTTTGATGCAGATACTTGCGGTATTAATATTTCTTTAGATGAACAGTCCCCAGATATTGCTCAGGGTGTTGATAAGGCTCTTGAGGCTCGTGACGGTGAGATGGATGAGGCTGAGGCTACTGGTGCTGGCGATCAGGGTATGATGTTTGGTTATGCTACCAACGAGACTCCTGAGTATCTGCCTTTACCTATTGCACTGGCACACCGCCTGTCCCGTCGTTTGGCTGAGGTTCGTAAGAATGGTACTCTGCCATATCTCCGTCCAGATGGCAAGACTCAGGTTACTGTTGCTTATGAGAATGATAAGCCTGTTGCTATTGATACCATCGTAATTTCCACTCAGCATGATGAGGAAGTTACCCTGGAGCAGATTCGCAAGGACTTAATCGAGCATGTAATCAAGGCTGTAATTCCTGCAGAGCTTATGACCGAGGAGCCAAAGATTTACATCAACCCAACTGGCAAGTTCGTTATTGGCGGTCCACAGGGTGACTGCGGTCTGACTGGCCGTAAGATTATCGTTGATACCTATGGCGGTATGGCTCGTCATGGTGGCGGTGCTTTCTCCGGTAAGGATCCAACGAAGGTTGACCGTTCCGCTGCTTATGCTGCCCGCTATGTAGCTAAGAATATCGTTGCTGCTGGTTTGGCTGACCGTGCAGAGGTACAGCTGGCTTACGCTATTGGTGTAGCAACTCCTGTATCTATTCTGGTTGAGACCTTCGGCACTGGCAAGGTTGATGACCGCGTATTAGAGGAACTGGTTGCAAAGAACTTTGACCTGCGTCCTGCTGGTATCATCAAGATGCTGGATCTGCGCCGTCCAATCTATGCACAGACTGCAGCTTATGGTCATTTTGGCCGTACTGATATTGATCTGCCTTGGGAGCACACTGATAAGGCTGAAGAGCTGAAGGCACAGGCTGGTATCTGATAATTTATTTAATGTATACATAAACTGACATTCGCCCGTTGGTTTGATATATCGTGGAAAAGAGCGTATCTATTTTTAGGTAGGCTCTTTTTGTATGTAGAATGTTTATAGTTATTGTAAACAAAAAACGATAGTATTAAAAGCAAAAATATGATATAATGAAAGAACCTGTATGCTGATGGTAAGATTGCGTATGTTGCAAAATAAGATATGTGATAAAGAAAAGGGTATTATGATAGCTAACAATGAATGGAAGTATAATGGAGCTTTCACAAGAGAACAGTTCCTATTCTATGAAATGAGAATTACAGCAAAGTTGTTGCAGGAAGGTATTAGTGATGCTGAGATAATGGAGAAAATCGAAAGAGAAAATTTATACCAGTACAAGACAGAGAAAAGTCTGAAACGCATGGCTAGAGGCTGCTTGACACGCTTACGATGTATGAACAGCGATATACTTATAAAAGCTATTGCCGAATCATCATCAGAGGTAGCTCGTCAGATATGTTTATATGCTATGATGAAGCAATATCGTATTGTATGGGATTTTATGATTTTGGTTATTGGCAATAAATATCAGAATTTTGATATGGGGTTTCGCAGGTCAGACTTAAATGTATTTTTCAATCAGCTTCAGGAGCAGGATGACTTGGTTGCTGCATGGAGCGAAAATACAATAGCTAAACTTAAGCAGGTATTATTAAAGCTGCTAGTAGATAACAAGTATTTGGACAATAATAAATCAGAAAAATTAAATCCAGTATTAATATCCGATATCTTGGAACAGGAAATTCGTAGAAATAATGACATAATTGCTTTAAAGGCTTTTAACTGCTTGCAGTAATATGATTTGTCGCATAAGGGAGATTTGTATGTCTACGTTAAATGAACGATTAGATAAATTAAAAACAAAAATACAGACAGTGGAGTTTCTCAAAGGCATTGGATTGAGTAACGAAGTAAATATAGGCATGTTCTGCTATGAACCAGAAGATGAGATGACGGTTCGGTATTTTATATCTCAGCTTCAAAGGGGACAGGATTTAAAGTGTAAGCCTATAATATTTAATCTATTTCATGTTTTAATGACCTTATGTGAAAAGGATGGTATATTGGAGGAATTACCAGAATTTGAGAATGATGATGGTAAAGAAAATGTTTTAGATACTTTGAAAAACACAGGCGATAATGAGCTTATGGTAGCGGAAATGAAAGAACAGTTTCAAGACAATCCTGGTGATTTAATTATTTTTACAGGCGTAGGTGAGGTATTTCCTTTTGTCAGAGTTCATTCCGTATTAGAATCAATGCAGAAGACTTTTGGTAATATACCGATAGTAGTATTTTATCCCGGCAAATTCAATGGTTTGACTGTCAGACTTTTTAATAAGCTTGAAGCAAATCAATATTATAGAGCATTTAACCTGTGTTAATTTTAGGAGTTTAAAAGATGATTATAAAGGATATATTTGAAAAAGATATAAATAGAAATATTAATGGCGTAATCAAGGTCGGTCAGGATGATGCCAATGCAATATATCAGGAAGTAAATGAATATGTTATAACCAAAGAGCTAAGGAAGCATTTATTACAGTTTTTCAAATTTTATTATGGTTCATTTGTTCGTCCAACAGATGATGTAGGTGTATGGTTGTCTGGTCATTTTGGCAGTGGTAAATCTCACTTGTTGAAAATGATGAGTTATCTTTTGGACAACAGGGAAGTTATAGATGATAAGGGCAATAAAAAGCACGTGCTAGATTATTTTAAAGAAAAATTTGACGATGAAGAGGATTTTTTACCTATTCAGAAGTCTGTAGAAAAGCCTACTGAAACTATTCTGTTTAATATTGATGAAAAAGGTTCTGTAAACAAAGATAAGACTGCTATTTTGAGAGTATTTGCAAGGGTATTCTATGATAAATTGGGTTTTTATGGCAGTGATTTGAAACTTGCATCTTTAGAAAAATATATTGATGATCAGGGAAAAACTGACGAATTCCGTAGAGTTTTTGAAGAAAAGAAAGGTGTTTCATGGATTTCAGCACGTAAGAATTATAAAGTTTTTAAGAAATATGTTGCAGTAGCTATGTCAGAGGTGTTAGGTACTTCTGAGGAAGATGCGTTAGAATGGATTAGGAACAAGGATAATGCTGAATTTAGTATCAACGAACTGGTTGAGGATATCAGTAATTATGTGAAGTCTAAGCCAAAGGATTTCCGCCTATTATTTATGGCTGATGAAGTAGGACAGTATGCTGGTGAAAGTACAGACTTATTATTAAACTTACAATCAATTGTTGAAACTGTCGGTATAAAATGTCATGGACAGGTTTGGGTGATATGTACTGGACAGCAGGCGGTAGATGAGCTTATCAAGGCACGGATGGATATGTTCTCAAAGATTTGGGACCGCTTCAAGACAAGACTGGTATTAACTTCTTCATCGGCAGAAGAGGTAATTCAGGAGCGTATTCTGAAAAAGAAGAAGGATAGTCAGGATAAGCTGGAAGAATTGTATAATAAAAATGATGCTGTACTTAAAAATCTGTTTAAGTTCATGGATTCCACCAGTGATATGATTGGTTTTGAGTCGGCAAAGGAATTTGCTGATGTATATCCGTTCCCTAAGTATCAGTTCATTGTTTTGCATAAAGTATTTGAGCAGGTTCGTAAGTCTGGTAATGCCGCAATTAATATGGCGGTAGGTGCTCGCTCCATGCTTTCTGGTTTCAAGGAGGCTGCTCAGAAGGTTCAGGAACTAGATGAAAATGCACTTGTTCCTTTCCATCTTTTCTATGATACTGTACATGGTTTTTTATCCAATACTATTCGTGTTGTAATAGAGCGTTGCCAAAATGCAGCAGATAAGCATCATGGTCTGGAACAGTGTGATGTAAATGTATTGAAACTTCTTTATTTAATCCGCTATATTGATGATATAAAGGCTACCGTAGATAATATTACCATTCTTATGGCTGACGATATCCGCACTGATAAGATTAATGACCGTAAGGTGGTTATGGAATCTTTAGAACGCTTGCTGGCGCAGAATTACATCGGCAAAACAGGTGATATTTACAATTTCCTAACAGATGAAGAGCAGGAAATCGCTCGTGATATCAGGCTAATCAATATTGATGGCAGTAAGATTGCCAGTGAAGTAGGCAGTATTATCTATGATGATATTTACAGTAGTAAGAAATTCAGCATGGGACAGTATGTTTTCTCTATTGACCGCATGATTGATAATCATAATATCGGTCTGTCCAATGGTGGGCTTATCATTGATGTGCGAACCATGGCCGATGATGCTATTGAGAAAAATGAAACAAAATTAGCGTTATCTTCACAGGATAGAATTATCATAGTCCTTCCAGAAACATCTTATTATGAATCCTTGGAGCAGAGTCAGAAGATTCGTGAATATGTGTCCCATAAAAATGTAAATCAGCTTCCAGAATCTGTACGAGATATCATCAAGGGACATAATGAAAAGGCAAATCGACTGGAAAAAGAGGCAAAGGAAGATTTAGAGCAGGCTTTAATAAAGGCGACTTATTATATTGCTGGTCAGAAGGTGAATGTTAAGGGCAGTGAAGCCAAAGCGAAAATCAATCAGGCACTAGAAATTCTGGTGGAGAATGTATATACCGAGATTAGCTGTATTGATAAGCATTTTGATTCTGATGATGAAATTCGCAGTATTCTTCTAGGACATGCTCCAGCACCTATGCCTGGCATGGAACCAAATGTAAATGCACTTGCAAAGATGGAAGACTATCTGAATTTGCAGGCAATGAATCAAAGAAAGACTTATATGTCTGACATCAAGGACTTTTTCTCCAGAGTGCCTTATGGCTGGCGTGAGATTGATATAGCTGGTATCGTGGCAATGCTGATTCATGAGCAGAAGATTACTGTTAAGCGTTCTGGGGAAACTGTTAAACCTAATAACTCAAATCTTGTTAACATGCTTCGTAAGAAGACTGAAATCGGAAATACCCTGATTGCCAAGAAACAGCTTGTTTCGCAGCAAAATATTCGTGCAGTTGTCGAATTTCTGCGTGAATACTATGGTGTAATGGATGTTCCTAAGGATAAGGAAGACGACCTTGTAGCGTATGCTGTAAATAAGTTTGCAGGACAGCTGAGTCATTATGAAGGTTTGCTAGTAAGATATTCTAATAACAAATATCCAGACAAAAATCTCTTAGAAGAAGGTAAAGATGTTTTAAAAGAAATTCTTTCCTGTAAGATGGATAATGATGCATTTATTAAGTCAATTATCAATAATCAGGAAAACATGTGGAATTTGCAGGAAGATTTGGAGAATGTAGAAGAATTCTTTAGGACACAAGTTGAGATTTTTGATAATGCAGTATATCTGGTTAAGAAGGTACAGAATGATAATGCCTATATCAAGGTGAATGAGCAGGCAAATGAAGTTCTTAATAAAATAAGAATGATTACTGTCAATGGGGAGAATCAGAAGATTTATTCCATGATTCCAAGCCTGAATGGTTTAATGCAGGATTTCCAGACTATTTATGGCACCATGCTTGATGAAAAACGTGCTGAACTTACCGACGTTATTGAGCAGTGTCAGGAAGCAATTTTCACATTAGCAGCTAATAACGAAAAGGCAATAAAATGCAAAGAAGAAACTGTACAGCATTATAACGATGAAAAATTGCAGATAAATCACTGTAACAGTCTGATAGTGCTTGATGGTATGAAAGCCCAGATTGCTAACTTTAAGGATAACATGCTTCAGAAGGTAAAACTGGCAATTACTCCGCCTGCACCAAAGCCCAAATCAAATTCACCTGCCAAACCTGCACCAAGGCCTGTACCACAGCCACCAAAGCCACAGAAAAAGCAGAAGAAGCTTTTCAGAATGACTTTGCTAGAGAAAGAAATACTGCATAACGAAGAAGAAATTGACGTTTATGTGGAGAATTTGCGAACAAAATTACTTCAACAATTGAAAAACTTTGATGAAATAAAGATTGATTGATGTAGCGGGTAGTTGGTATAGAGAGGTAGTTAAAATGGATAAAAATGCCATTAAGAAATATGCGATTTGGGCTAGAAATGAACTGATTGCTAAAATTTCTCAGAAGGCTTTGCTGTATGGAATTAGTGAAGATGCCTGTGGTGATATAAATGCTGATGAAGTGAACGGGATTATTTTGTCAGCAACTGAAAAGAAACAGCGTAAGGCTCTTATAGAGCAGATACAGGCGAAAGGTTACAAGAATGTAATAGAGGAAGTTGCCTATACATGGTTCAATAGATTTGCAGCTCTCAGATACATGGAAGTAAATAACTATCTGCCAAGCCATACACATATTTTCTCATCTACAGATGGCACAGAAAAAGATGGATATGATATATTTAAGCCTCAGGTCTTGGATGAAGCCTTAGAACTTGAAATTGACGGCTTAGACAGAAGCAGGATTATAGCTTACAAGGAAGAAAATAAAACTGAGGAACTGTATAAATATATATTGGTAACTCAGTGTAACGCCCTTAATAGCATTTTGCCCCATATATTCCAAAAGCTGACTGATTATACAGAATTATTGTTGCCAGATTATCTGCTTCGTAAGAATGCAGGTGGTGAAAAGGGCAGTGTGCTTAATGAACTGGTGACAACTATTCCAAAGGCAGACTGGCAGGATCAGGTACAGATTATCGGCTGGCTGTATCAGTATTATAACACTGAGCCAAAGGATAAGGTTTTTGCGAACCTAAAGAAAAATATCAAGGTGAGCAAGGAGAATATCCCTGCCGCAACTCAGCTCTTTACCCCTGACTGGATTGTCCGCTATATGGTGGAGAACTCTTTAGGGCGTTTGTGGCTGGAAGGTCATCCAAATGAAGAATTGCAGAATGATTGGAAATACTATCTTGCAGAAGCAGAGCAGGAGTCGGAGGTTGCAGAGAAGCTGGCAGAGCTTCGTAAGGAAAGAGCAAAGATAGAACCAAAAGACATCAAGATAATAGACCCATGTATGGGCAGTGGTCATATCTTGGTGTATGCTTTTGATGTCCTTATGGAAATTTATAGTAAGTATGGCGTAAATAGACGTGAAGCTGTAAAATCCATCATTACCAATAATCTGTACGGACTTGATATTGACCAGCGAGCATTTCAGCTGGCTTATTTTGCTATCATGATGAAAGGCAGACAGTACGACCCTAGATTCTTCACCAGAGGAGCAGAGCCACATGTGTATGCTATCGAGGAAAGCAATGGTATGCAGAATTGGAGTGATATGCTAGGAGCTGCCCATGTAGACGAAACACAGATTACCTTTGATGGAGAGATGATAGCTCTTGCCGATGAAGTAATTGACATCTTCCATGACGCAAAAGAATATGGCTCTATCTTAGATATACCTGTACAGAACTATGATGGACTGATAGCCTATATACAGGAGCTAGTGGAGCAGTCAACAAGTGACTTGTTCCTTGAAGGCTTTGTACGAAACTGGGGCAAGGGAATTGTGGATTTAGCTAAGCAGGCTAAGGTCATGAGCCAGAAATATGATGTGTGCGTGACGAATCCGCCCTATATGGGAGCTAGTAACATGGCACCAAAGTTGTCTTCATATACCAAAAAATATTATCCTGACAGTAAAGGCGATATGAGTACTGTTTGCATGGAGAAAACTATAGGTATGCTAAAAGAAAATGGCTATATGTCCATGATTAACATACCTGTATGGATGTTCTTGTCAAGCTACGAAAAATTACGAGCTAATATTTTGCATGATAATACTTATACAAGTATGTTACATCTAGGTCGAGGAGTATTCGGCTCTGATTTTGGTACAACTAGTTTTGTTATTGGAAAAAAACGTATAGAAAATTATGTTGGCAGTTATCGAAGAATTTTTGATAAGCAGGGCGCAGTAGATAGTATTGAAACAAAGAAAGAATGGTTCTTTGAAGGAAAAGGAAAACACACTGCTAAGCAGGAAAATTTTGCAAAAATACCTGGAAGTCCTGTTGCATATTGGGTAAGTGATAAGTTTATTGCTAATTTTTCAAACATAAAAATAGAAGATGAGTTTTATCCTAAATTTGGTATGTCAACTGGAGATGGGGAACGATTTATACGATATTGGTATGAAGTAGCAAATAAAAAAATTGCGTTTGAAAATTGTAAAGCAACATTTATTAGTGGTGGATATAAATGGGCAATTGCAGATAAAGGTGGAACTTATAACAGGTGGTATGGAAATCACCACCATGTTATATTGTGGGAAAATGAAGGACAAGAAATAAAAACACATCCTAAAGCTGCTGTAAGAAACTCACAATTTTTTTTCAAACCACATATCTCATGGACATTAGTAAGTTCAGGGAAATTTTCGGCTCGTCTATTTTACAATAATTATGTTGTAGATACAGCATCCAATTGTTTATACTTTAAAGGTGGTATAGACTATTTTGTATTGGGATTAATGAATTCTAGGGTAGCAGATACCTATTTAGCAGTGATAAATCCGACAATTAATTTTAGTTGTGGAGTAATAGGTCAGTTGCCATTTATATCACAAATAGAAGTATCTAATATAGTTAAAGATTTGGTAAAGGATAACATCGCTCTTTCTCGTGCAGACTGGGACACCTTTGAAACTTCATGGGACTTCAAATCTAATCCATTAGTAGCAGCCTATCAGATCGGTCCACGAGGTATAGCTCTGATGAAGGATAATAGCATAGCAGTGCTGAATGTTCCCATCGCAGGCTCAGAGGTAGAACCATGTAAAACCATCAAAGAATGCTATAGCAATTATAAATCCAGTTCTAATCAGATGTTCAGACGGCTAAAGAAAAACGAAGAAGAACTTAACCGTATATTCATTGATATCTACGGTTTGCAGGACGAGCTTACTCCAGAGGTAGCAGACAAAGATGTTACCATTGCCAGCGTTTTCAACACCAAGGAAGATATTCCAGAATCCTTCAAGGGTAATAACTACGTGCTGACACGTGAAGATGTGGTGAAGAACCTCATTTCCTATGCAGTAGGCTGTATGTTTGGCCGCTACAGTACCCACAAGGAAGGCTTGATTTACGCAGGCGGGGACGGGTGGCAGGAGGCTATGGAGGCATATACCACAGAAGAGATAGCAAGAGGTATTCCAAACGCAGATTCCATACTTCCTATCTGTACTGATAATTACCTTGATGATGATATCACATCACTCTTTGTTGCGTGGCTGGAACTTACTTTTGGTGCAGAGCATTTAGATGAA
>CALZDE010000024.1 GCA_945637225.1 uncultured Selenomonadaceae bacterium | reverse complement strand
CAAAAACTGATTTAGATCTGTACCAGTACGCTGAGAATCTTTAAAAAAATCCATCTGCCTTTCACTCAGAGTCTTAGTTTCTCCACGCTCTACCTTGTTGGCAGAAAGAGAAAATGGCTGGATCATATCTGACTGACCGGCAAAAAGATATCTTTCACCCAAAGAGCTATTCATTTCATTAACCATTTCCTGAATCTCAGAAAAAAGCTCCTTGCCGATATCCTTCATATCGTCTTCATTATTTGTAGAATTACCTGCATTGATGGTCTTTTCTGCAAAGGTAGACATCAAATCTGTTACCTTTGTCAGTGCCGCATCTGTATTTTTCATCCATGACATAGCTGTGCTTACATCAGTCTTATACTGTCCTGCATTACTTAAGGAATTTTGATAGCGCAGATACTTGGAGTACTCCACAGAACCATCGGAGGAACGGTGAAGCTTGTTGCCATCAGCCTGCTCAAATAACTTATTGTAATTGTTGTAGGTACCCATCAGCTGTGACATGTACCTGTTAGTCAGCATATTTGTTGTAATACGTCCACTCATTTACATGTCACCTCCTTATCTGCCTACCATACCGGTACCATTAACCAGCTTATCCAGCATTTCATCCATAGCATTAAGACAACGGGAACATGCCTGATAACCCTGCTGGAACATAATCATATTACTTAATTCTTCATCCCAGTTTACGCCCGATGTAGCCTGACGCAAATTATAAATCTGGTCTATTACATCCTTCTGGAATTCTACGTTGTTGTTGTAATCCTCTGCAGTAGCGCCCATAGTTGTCATTTCGGTGTTATAGAAAGAGTACAGGGAAACTGTACCAATTGGACGGTCTGTACCAGCTACATTTCCAGCTTCGGAGCTGTTCTTTAATTCACAGTTAATAAGAGTGCTGACATTTACCGCAGATGTACCATCACCTGTACCATTGATACCATTAGCTGCGATATTATATACCACAGTACCAGTAGTATTAGGTCTAAGCAAGTTATTAATTACATTACCCGAATTCAATGGGTCATCATAAGCTAAAGCGCGGGTAGCCAAATAAGTCTGACCAGTTTCATCAGCAGTCAGCTTAGTATTTACCTTTAACTCATCTAAAATTTGTACACCCTTCAAATAAGTGGTATCTGCTGGATTGGTAGAATCCTGATATTTTATAGACTTTAAGGTATGTGCATTATTAGGAGTTGTTGGAGGCGTAGTCTGTACACCATTGACGTAAATACTGCCATCATCGTAGGTAGCAGTTACATCGCACTTTGTTTTCTGCAATCTGCCATTAGCACTATCCCATGTATAATGGTAACCATCCTCACCATAAAAGTTGATACCAGTAGTAGTATCTTCGTCTATACCAGCACCTGCCCTGTGCTGTTCGTTGATACTTGTCAGCATGAAGGCTGCCATATCAGAAATAGTATCCATATAACGCTTGCTTGTTTCTACCGCATCAAGCTGTCCCTGCAATTCACCGCTTCCGGCATCGAACATACCGCCGGTTTCCTTTATCTGAATATTAAAATCGGTAATACCGTATTCTGCATTTGGAATGCCCATAGAAAGTTCTAAGGTCAGCTTGCTGATACCATTTACCAGAGATGTACCGTTGGAAACCACTGTGTACATACCCTTGGCATCCTCATAAACATTTACTTCCATCAAGCCGGAAAGCTTATCTACCAAAAGGTCACGCTGGTCGCAGAGGTCATTTGCCTCACCGCCTGCCGCCTCAGTTCTCATGATACTTTCATTTAAGTCTACGAGCTGGTCTGTGATAGAATTGATTTCGGTAATGTTCAGTGATAAATCATCATAGATACCAGTAATCTGATTTTTCAGCTGAGTATTAGCATTAGCCAATCTTTCAGACAAAATCTGTCCCTGATTGATAACATTCTGACGGCTGGTAGATGTACTTGCAGTGGTAGAACAGTCTACCCATGCAGAATAGAACTTCTCCAAAGCATTCTGCACACCGTTATTCTTAGAGTCATTAAAGATTGACTCGATTTTATTTAAGTTGGTAGCACCATACTGGAAATAACCGCTGGTGGCATTCTCCTTCCAATACTGATGATCTGCATAAATATCCCTTGCTCTGGAGATAGCCATAGCAGTGGTGCCTGTACCTACCTGTGCTGCACCGTACTGTGTATATACGGTCTGAGATGCACTGGCTACTCTGTTTACGTTCTGACGGGAATAGCCATCTGTAGTTGCATTAGTTATATTGTGGCCTACAGTCTCGAGTGAAAGTCTGTTCATGTGTATGCCACTTACCATTGTATTCAGGCCGGCAAATGTACTTCTCATTTTTTCTCACCTCTAAGTATTCGCTTCAAACATGCTTACTCCCTGAACCGGCCTGCCATCGCCGTACTGTGACTTTGATGTTCCATAGGTAACCCCCGCCGAAGTCTGGGTCATGACGTTTACGTTGTAATCTACATATTTTATATCACGCTTCAACAGCTCTTTATTGACAACGGTCTTAAGCTTCAGCTGGGCCAACTGCTCCATCAGTTTGTCCAGCAGGCTCAATGACATCTGCTTTTCCGGTGAATCCGGCTGCTGTTTCAGCCAATCTTCTATATTAACATTATTTAAAAGCTTCCGCTGACGTGTTGCAAGCAGGCCAAGCTTAGTGATGTAAGGCTCCAATGCCTTCGTCGTTCTGGAAATCTCCTTAGCATCTGTGTGCTTCAGAGCTTCCTTCTGTTCATCCACCAGCTTCAGCATACTCGTAATAAGGACCAGCCTCTGCCTTATAATACCAATAATTTCCTTCATAGAATCATTCTTTCCAAATCTATATTATCTTTTTTACAAAATTTGATTTTAAAAATCATGCCTGAAAATCAAAGTTTTTCTCATGAGTGATATGTTCCTTTCCTCCACGGCCATAACCGCCATCTGCGGAAGTACCGCCAAGCTGATTTAAACGGAAATTGACAGCATTCAAAGCAGCCTTAATGATAATAGCATTGTTGTCCGTAGCAGCCTGAACATCTTTGACAATCTTATCAAGCATTATATGAAGCTTATGAAGCTGATCCCTCTTTTCGGGATTATGGCATTTGTGAAGAAGCTCTACCATTCTCATGTCAGGCCTGATATCAGCATTGGAAGAAGCCATTTCCTGAAGCATCTCCCTGCGGCTATTCTCAGCCTTATGGATAGCATTTAAAATACTCTCCTCCCTGCTGAGAAGTTCCTCTAATGCTTTCATATCTACCCGCACCAAAATCCTTCTCTTTTCCTCATTCAGGTCAAGGAGCTTCTGATACTCTTTTATTAATAATGCCATATTGCCAGCTAAATTCTGCCACATATTTCCTTAACTCCTCACCGTTAAAACCTTGTTTTCAGCATTTTATCAGCCAAATCCATACTGCTTACATTGTAATTGCCAGAAGAAACAAGCTTCTCATAGTAAGCTACCTTATCAGCACGAACCTGACCCTGACCAGCCTGCAGCTTGGACATGATACTGCTGAAGCTCTTAGCCTCGCTGGATAACTGTATTTCATCGGACTTCTGAGTACCGATTTCTTCACTAGCCTTCATTACACGCTTTACGTTATTGGAATTAGCATAAATGCCGGATACACTCTGAATTACGTTGTTGATAATCATGGTGATTTCACCTCTTTCGTTTCAGGCTATAAGCCCAGATAATATAGATGGAAATAACAGCCACTAATATAGCAAAAATGCCTAGGACGGTCTTTCAAATATTGTATCGAAAAAAAAAGTGGGATTCTTAAATAATCCCACCTTAATCGGCTATTATAATTACTAAATTTAACGGTATTACTTTCTCTTATCAGAGTCTCTCATCATTGCCATGCTGTGACGGTTAGCATTCTGAGGCTGTGCATTTGCAGCATTCAGCTTAGCCACCTCATCCATAAATTTCTCACTGCACTTACGGCATACCTTGCCATGGAAAATAGGTTCTCCACAGCTCTCGCAAGGGTAAGCAACAGGATACTCACTCTGCATAAAACGTCCCTCACGTATCATCTTTATAACGAGACGTTCCTTGACACCAGTATTGTCAACAATATCCTTGACATTAACCTGACGATTTTCACGAACATATTCCATTACTCTCTGTTCCATTTCCTGCTCCACAGTGAAACAGTCGAGACACATTTTATGTCCTACTTCTAAGTATAATTTACCGCAATGAGGACAATTCTTTGGTACTGGCATATTTCTCCACCCCACAATTTTATTTTAAACTACTCTACTTTTATTTTATCGAAATAAAACGGTTATATTATAACATATTTTGTAAAAATTAACAATAGCACACATGAAACTTGTAAAGTTTTACTTTTCTCTATCCGAAGCAAAAACTAAAGCAGTCACGCTGTTGGCTCCATTTTGCATCAGAATACTGGCACATTTTGCAATCGTTGTTCCCGTAGTCATAATGTCATCCACCAGCAGTACATCCTTTCCCTTAACGGATTTAATATCCCTTATGGAAAACGCTGACTTTAAATTTTCCTTCCGTTCCTCTGCCTTCAGCCCAAACTGCGGTTTTGTATTCGCCATTCTCAGCAGACAGTCTGACCAGGCAATCCCCTGTTTTAAAAGTACATCCCTAAAAATAAGCTCTACCTGATTAAAGCCTCGTTTTTTCTTTTTTTCTTCATGAAGCGGAATTGGTACTGCCACATCACAGCGAAGAATTACCTTCTTGACACTAGGGCGTTCCAAGGCTTTATTTAAAAAGGTGTGAATGCCTGCTTCACTTTCCATTTTCTTTTTGTATTTCAAATTACGGATAAGCTCACCTGCAGGACCGCTATATTTAGCCATAGCATAACAGCCACCAATTACCAGCTGTTCCAGAATTTTATCTCCCGTAAGACGCTGAAAATTAATATGCTCCATCAGGCAATCTTGGCACCAGTCGCCCCTGTTTTCTACACTTTCCTTACAGGCAGGACATGTAGGTGGAAAAATGAAATTCAGAACTGTATCAAAAACACTCATAATTCTTCACACAGCCTTTCCGTCAAGAGACTATAACGCATACGTGTACGGTCATTTTCTACTGCGGTTATCAATGAAGGCTTGGTTCCTTCAAGTATAACGAGATTTTTTGCTCTGGTAATAGCAGTATAAAGGAGATTTCTTTGCAGCATGACATAGTGGCCTGGCACTAAAGGCATTACCACTACCTTGTACTCACTGCCCTGACTCTTGTGAACACTGATACAATACGCAAGCTGTAAGTCGATAAGCTCAGACTTTTCATATTCCACAAACTCCTCACCGCCGAAATACACCTTCATCTTATTCTTTTCAATGGTTTGGATGTAGCCGATATCTCCGTTAAAAACCTTCTTTTCGTAGTTGTTTCTCATCTGCATGACCTTATCGCCTTCACGAAAGACACGATCACCCATAGTCCACTCAGCAACGCCTTCTTCCGGAGGATTAAGCTCGAATTGCAAACGTGTGTTCAGACGCTCAACACCGCAGGGACCGCGATGCATAGGAGATAATACCTGTATTTCGTCAATATCCTCATACCCTCTTGAAGGCAGAATATCACAGACCATATGTACTATATCATCCTCTACAAGTCGTGAATCATTGATTTCCCTAAAGTAAAAATCCTTTTGCTTCATATTTTCAAAGGGAACTCTGCCCTTATTAATATCATGAGCATTGATAACTATATTGCTTGTCCCCTGCTGACGGAAAATTTCTGTAAGATGTACCTCTGGCAATTGCTTACTTCGAATAATATCCTTTAAGACGGAGCCGGGGCCTACTGACGGAAGCTGGTCAACATCACCTACCAAAATAACATGACATCCCTTTGGTACTGCCGCCAGAAATGCACTCATCAGCATTATATCCATCATGGAAACCTCGTCCAGTATAATGGCATCTGCTTCCAGTGGGTCTTCTTCATTCTTGGCAAAAGGTTCCTCGTCATCAGAAGAATTAGCTTCCAGCAGGCGATGAATTGTGTATGCCTTCCTGTTAGTTGCTTCCTCCATACGCTTGGCGGCTCGTCCCGTAGGTGCGCCTAGAAGAATTGTCAGTCCACGCTCCTCCATTATATCTATCATAGCGCGAATAACAGTAGTCTTGCCTGTACCCGGTCCGCCTGTCAGAACAAGTATTCCATTTGTCAAAGCCTGCTCTACGGCCTCTCTCTGTGCCTCTGCCAGTTCTGTATCACGATGCTTTTCCCACTTTTTCACCTGCTCAGATACATTCTTAATAGGAAAAATTTCCGCAGTTTTTTTAAGATACAAAAGACTGTCTGCCACATAACGCTCAGCTTCATAAAATTCTGCATTATAAACATAGACCTTTGGGCCGACAGATTCCTGCTCTAAAAGTCCCTGTGACAAAGCCTTCTGCAAAACCTCATGCACCAATAGTTCACGCACATGAAGAAGCTTGGCTGACGTTTCTACAAGATACGCCTCAGGTACACAGCAATGACCTTCCTGAGAAAGTCTTACCAGCTGATAATCCAGCCCCGAAAAGATTCTGTCCTCGTCATCATTATCTATGCCTAAGCTTGAAGCAATAGCGTCACTTACAGTAAAATTAATTTCTTTAATATCCTGCGCCAGACAATAAGGATTTTCCTCAATTCGCCGAATGGACGATGAACCATACTCATGAAAGATAATTCCCGCATAGGCACCGCTGACATTATGGTCCTCCAGCCAGTTCATAATCTGCCTCTGTTCCGCATTTTCCCGATAAACCTGTGCGATGAGAGCAGCCGTCTTTTTGCCGATTCCCTGCACCTCTTTTACACGTGATGGAGAAAATTCCAAAATATCCAAAGTTTCCAGGCCAAAATGCTTGACTAATTTCTTAATAGCCGATGGTTTTATTTTCCCCTCTGAGGTCGTCAGAAGATATTTTTCAATTCCAGCAATACTGGCAGGAGCTACAACCTCCATTTTGTGTGCTTCAAACTGACTGCCATACTTCACATGCTCTATCCAGCAGCCCTGCAAAATAAGCTGCTGACCAGCCAGTGGTATAGGGCCATACATGGTAACAGTAGCCATACCGCGCTGACCTTCAAGCTTCAGCCTAAAAACAGAATAATCCCCCTTCTGACTGTTAAAGACAATTCTGTCCACCATGCCTTCAAGCTGTTCCATTACTCTATTATCTGACTCCATACCACACCACCTTTCAAACTGGGATTTTTTATTCCTTCACGTACTTATCCCTAAACATATTAATAAATTGCGCACAACTGCTGGACAAACTCCGCCCCTTCAGCCATGCTACCACTGTATGAGTAGAAATTTCCGGCTCTACCAAACGTTTGCAGATAAGCTGATGACTCCCAGAAAGCATACTCTGAGCAGAATAAGGAACCAGCGAAACACCGATACCCTGACGAGTCCACAGGAGATTCTGCATAACACTGTCACTGACACTTAAAATCTTTGGCTCAAAACCCATACGGCTGCAATGACTAAGGAAAACACTGCGCCATCTGAGAGGTACCAAAAGAGGAATATCCTGCAGTTCCACCAGCTTTACCTTTTTGTCATCCTCACCGCAGCAGCATAAATCCTTGTGCATTACCATAATCAGAGGTTCATCCTCCAAAATCAGAGAATCATAATTTTCCGCATCCACCTGAGTTCTGGTAATAGCAATATCTATACTTCGACTGTCGAGCATCTCTAAAATTCTGGCACCCTCGCCCTCCCAAAGCTGAAAAGTAACCTTAGGAAATTTTTGATGAAATTCTGATACCAGCTCTGGCAGAAGCATCGCCCCGGATGTAGTAATAGTACCTAAACGTATAGTACCAGCAATACCGCTTCCAATATCTGAAATCTCTCTTACTGTACCATCTACCATTCCCAAAATATGTTTTACCCTGTGATAAAGAAGATAGCCTGCATCTGTAAGGCGAATGCGGCGGCTCCCTCTCTCAAAAAGCTGCACTCCCAGACCTTCCTCCAGTTTTTTCATCTGACGGCTGAGCGCTGGCTGTGCTACACTAAGGCGCATAGCGGCATGACTTATATTACCTTCTTCCACGATGGCATAAAATGCCTGCATATCTTTTATTTCCATAAAAACTTGCCCCTACATCATTAAATATATTTTTCTATAACAAAAAATAATAGTTTTTTATTTAATTTAATTATACTTCTAAAATCCGTTCCTGTCCAACAAAAATTAAAAAATTTTACATTTTTTCCAGAAAAAGTGTTTATTTTTCTTTTTAAATAGTGTATGATATAAGGTATGGCTAATATTAGATAATATTATGAATATTTGTAAATATGCTTTTTATGTGTTGTTAATGTTTTTTGGAATGTTAAAGGAGACTAAACATGGCTAGAATTTTTGATGCGGTAAATGCTGTCGCTAACGAAATAATCAAACAAAAAGATTATTTAACCTCGTTAGACAAGGCTATTGCTGATGGTGACCATGGCATAAATATGGCTAGAGGCTTCACCAATATTCAGGATAAAATCACTACGATTGAAAATCCTACCACTAAAAATGTATTGGCTTTCATGGGACATACCATGCTTTCGACAGTAGGTGGAGCTGCTGGCCCTCTCTATGGTACCGGTATGACTGCCGCTGCTGAGGCCTGCCCAGAAAATGCTTCTATGACACCTGAGGTTGTTTATTCACTGATGACTGCGGCTATTGAAGCTATTAAGAAGCGTGGACGTTCTAAGCAGGGCGATAAGACTATGCTCGATGTACTCATCCCTGTTGCTGAGTGCTTCTCCCCAGAAAATGCTGACGGAAAGAGTGTTAATCAGTGCTTAGATGCCGCTTTGAAGGCTGCTAAAAACGGTGTTATCTACACTACAACTATTCCAGCCCGCAAGGGTAAGGCTACCTATATCGGTGATGCCAGCATAGGACACGAGGACCCAGGTGCTGTATCTGCTATGATTATGGTAAAGGCATTAGCTGACTTCCTGCGCAGATAAACAAAAAATAATATTGCATATAAAAAGAGCCTTGCATTTTACTGCTTGGCTCTTATTTTTATCTTTACTTAATCAAGATGTGGGTGCGCGCGAACATACTCCACAGGACGGCTCCAATCAACATGAACGCCTGTATTCTCCCAAAGACGGGTCAGCACTATCTGAAAGCTTTCTACACTGTCCAATGGATTAATTGTTTCCTTGGTAAAATCTCTCAGAGTCTCATGCGGAATGTTAATCTCGTGGCTTACAGTCAGAAATGCCTCCGCATCCTGAACAGCCTTTTCATCATCCAAAAATACCTTTACGCTCTTAGCCTCGGTATCATACTCCACCCAGCCATTAGCACCGCGACAGCTTACCGCTACACTGTATATCTTATCCATAGAAAGAAAATCCTCCCTTAATCACAAACTTACTATTTATATTATACAATGAAATTATCTTTTTGTGAAGTGTTTCCATCACTCTAAAAAAAATTTTATAAAAATTAATCGATTTCACCGTGATTTACTGTAATTTCACCTTATTTTTTATTTGTCAAGACTTGAAACTAAATTTTTTTTATGATATTATATACACAGAGATAGGGAATCGCCTGGAGTGTACGAAATTACCTTTTAATGGCTAACCGACTATTTTACCTTGGGAAACCGAATTGATTGTTGTGGCTGCTGGATCGTGGATTTTTATCGAGCGAATAGCAAAAGTAACACTTAGGTTACCCCCCTGCTTTCGCGCAGGTTTAGGCATACTTGGGAAACGGCATTCTGGACACCATCTTGCAAATGAAAGACCACCTTTTGGTGGTCTTTTTTACGTTGTATTTACATGAACAAATTACGTATTTCTTCCTCGGATAGCTTACTCAAAAAGCTTTCACCCGGCTGAAGCATTTTATCTATGAGGGCTTTCTTTTTTTCCTGCAATTCATAAATCTGTTCTTCGATAGTATCCTTGGTAATGAGCTTTATGACCTGCACATTTTTCTCCTGACCGATACGGTAGGCTCTGTCAGCCGCCTGATCCTCTACTGCTGGATTCCACCATGGGTCGTAATTGATAACCATATCTGCACCGGTAAGATTTAAGCCCGTACCGCCTGCCTTCAACGAAAGAAGAAATACCGATGTATTTTCCCTGTTTTCATTAAAATTCTTTACAAGACTGATTCTTTCCTGCGCCTTGGTGCTTCCGTCAAGATAATAGTATTTCACTTCCATCTGACTGAGACGCTGACCTATTCTCTGAAGCATTTGCGTAAACTGGGAAAAGATAAGTATGCGATGACCGCCGCTTATAGCTTCTGCTACTATTTCTTCCAGCATATCCAGCTTGCCGCTTCCACCGGTATAATCCTCTAAAAAAATAGCAGGGTCACAGGCTATCTGACGTAATCTTGTCAGCATGGCAAGAATTTTAATACGGCTTTTTTCAAAACCATTTTTCTTTAATTCTGCCGCCAGTTCCTTTTGCGCCTGAACAAAGTACGCATCATATACCTTGGACTGATGTTCTGTCATTTCATTGAGCATACGTCTTTCCAGCTTTTCAGGCAGTTCCGACAGGACATCCTTCTTTAAACGTCTCAGGATAAATGGCGAAATATGACGGTACAAATCCTCTGAAGCCGTTTCATCATTAGCCCTTACGATAGGAGTCTCAAAACGTCTCTTAAATTTTTCATGACCGTAAAGATACCCCGGCATGATAAAATCGAAGATAGACCACAATTCAGTCAAGGTGTTTTCGATAGGTGTACCCGTCAAGGCAAAATAACCGCCTGCCTGTATTTCCTTCACGCCCTGAGCCTTCTGTGTTGTTGGGTTCTTGATATGCTGTGCTTCGTCAATAAAACAGTAGCTGAAGAATTTTTCAGAATACAGTTCCATGTCTCTTACCAGCATATTATACGTAGTAATCACAACATCCTGCTTTGATATATCCTGCAAAAGCTCCTCCCTCTCCTGCTTAGTGCCAGCAATAGCCAGTGCCCGTAAATTTGGAGCGAATTTTTTTATTTCCTCCAGCCAGTTAAAAACCAGTGACGTAGGTGCTACTACCAAAGCCGGCTCCATACCGTCTACTGCTTCCTGCTTCTTTGCTTCTAAAAATGCTATAACCTGCAAGGTCTTGCCTAGCCCCATATCATCAGCTAAAATACCGCCTAAATGAAGCTTCGCCAAACTGTTAAGCCAGTTGACACCTGTGGTCTGATATTCTCTGAGAACGTCCTGAAGGCTTTCGGGAATATCTATTTCTGATGATTCTGGGTTACGGATGGACTTTACTACCGAGCGGAAACGCTTGTCTCTCTCCAGCTGTAAGGCATTGTCGCCCCGCCCCAAAGCATCAACATACATAAATTTTGCAAAAGGAATTTCCACAGTGTCCTTCTTTAACTGCTTTTTATTCACCAGCTCCAAAAGTCCCGCCAGCTTTTCCATCTGCTGGTTGCCTAGAGGCATGAAACGCCCATCCTTAAGCCTGTGATAACGCTGTTTATTTCTATATGAATTAAAAATATCCACTAATTCAGCGAAATCGTATCTTTTTCCTTTAGTTGAAAGCTCCAAAACACTCTTGTCATTTATCCTTACACCTATGGATATGCTTTGTGCAGGTGCAGTAAAGTCCTTTAGATTTACACAGCTTATATTGGCAATTTTATCCAGCTCTGGCAGGTCCTGCAAGAAATCGTACACTCGTTCTTCATCTGGCTGAATGAACCAGCCATTTCTCTCCGACTCACCATCTACAAAACCATAGCTTGCCAAAAATGAAATTATCTTATCCTCAGCCACTACATCCCGAACAATTATTCGCTCTGTATTTCCGCTTGTCAAAGCTTCCTTTATCAGAGGATTAAATTCCTCAAAACCGTACTTAAATACCACTCTCGCCGCCATACCATGATAGTAATAATCCAAAAATACTTCTGCTTCCAAAGGCAATTTCAGATAGCGTTCCTCCAAATCTCCCAGTAATTGAACCTTAGCTATCTTTTCCAGACGTGGTACCAGCTTCGATATAAATTCGTACAAATGTTTGTTAGGAATTACAATCAGATTATCATTTTCAGAAAAAAGATTACTTATCTCTAAGATAAGCAATCCCTTATCACCCTTCATCCGATAAAGCTCATCCCCGCACAGCACGTAATTTCCATGCCTTCCAAATACATGAAGCGTATCGCAATTTAAAATAATCTCCGAGGAAACCTTCTCAGGCTTTATCTGTACAGTTATTGGAAGGTCCTTATTTACAGGTACTGCAACACCAAAACTTTTGTTCTCTCTGTAATGGGAATAGTTGTGAACAATATACTCTATTTCCTCATCACGCATAAATTCCATAAAATGGTTCAGATTGGTATCTGTCAGCTTGAAATACCTCGCATAAAAGGCGGTCTTGTCATCATCATCGTAACCATAGCCACGTCTATAGCTGTAGGAATAACTGCTGGTATGCCTTGCCTGATTTTCCAGGCTAATCTCATCCATAAGAGCAGTTTTCAGCATCTCCCACAGCTCTCTTGAAGGTCCTTCTGCAAAACTGACTTCATTTGGGTCAAATTCCAGCTTCCTGCCCAGAGTAATATGATTTCCTGCAACCATATTCAAAATAAAATCCTTCAGTCCGCTAAGCACATACCCTTTTTTATAATCGTCTGAAGCAATTCTAAATTCCAGCTGTACTGCATAAGGGGCATCCTGCAACATATGTGCTGAACGAGCTAAGTGCATTATTGGCTTTAAATACAAAACCCTGTTTTTATAGCTATTTAATTCTATATCACTGTCATAATCGTTATCAAAAATGCTCATCAGCATTGCATAAGAGGACTCTTTATTTTGATTCATATTACTACACCAATTTTATAATTTTCTTTTTAGGCATTCTCCAAAGCCTTGCGCATCTGCCTGCAATTTTCTTCCAAAGATAATTCTGGGAAGAATGCTCTCACTGCCAAAAGCTGTTCCTCATGGTCAAGTGCCAAGACCACGCGTACTCTGTCGCCTAAAATCTGCCTTGCCTGATTCATTACCAGCCTTAAATGTTCACTGTCAGTCAAAAGAATGTATTTTTCAGCAATATCACTGTGAACAGCATTGACTATATCCTCAACAGAAGGTCCTGAATCCGCACTGCCATCTACGATAACCGTAGCACCTGCGTCCTGAAGCTTCATTCCTTCTTCCATTCCGTTAGCTACTGTAAGGAGTGCCAGTGGCATCTGAGGTGCCTGAATGGTAATCATAGCGTGGTTCTCTGCCATACTGTTGATGTGAATTTCACTTAAACGTCCCCAGCCTACAGCTCTCTCCAGCATTTGTCCCGGATTTGCCGTATGCAGATGTACGAAAATACAGTTTTGACGGCGTTCTACAACTACGAAATTACCTACCTCCTGCATTTCCTTTTCGATGATATCCATAGGAAGCCTTGTATTTTCAACCATGAAATTTACGCAATAAGGACGTACCAAATCCTTGCGTGGGTCAGGTACACCAGCTTCAACCTTATAAGTATTATTTGACATACTGAGAACAGGAGAAACAAAACTTCCATCCAAGCCCTTCAAGCACCCCTGAAGGAAAACAAGCATAATCTTTTCGCCTGGGTCCATAATACCGCCAGCCAAAGAGAACATACCCGCTCTGATAGCCGCCATCAATATATCGTGAATTGGCAGTTCTGAACGAACTGTAACATAAGCACTTTTTGCTACGAACTTAGCCGCCCTGATAATCGGTCTATCCGGCTGGTCAGGTACCGCCCTCTGTGCATACAAGATACCGTACTGAAACGCCTTGCCGAACTCTGTGGATGTAGCATTATATTTACCAGTCAAGCCCTTTGCCAAGCCCTGTAAAATGGAAGCCAGTATTACACCAGCATTACCCCTTGCACCCAAAACAGCCGCATTAGCCACACGTCGGGAAATACCGCCAATACTTTCATTGACATTATCTCCTAATGGAATAACCGCCGCTCCCATTGTGCGCAATATATCTGAACCTGGCTGACCACTGTAAAATGTCTTGCCCTCCATCGTATTCATAGCGTTGATTTTATCATATTCCAGTATAAATTCACTATAAGCACCGACAATCATGCGCTTAAAGTCACTGCCTGTAATCACTTCTCCATTTTCTGACATTGCAACCACCTAATTTCTAAGATAAATGGGCTTTTTTAATTCATATCTTTATTATTCTAGGAAAATTAAATATATCCTTCTTATTTATGTATTAAATTTATTTTAACTTTGCAGGAATTAGCACTACATATGTAGAAGTATATTAAATCATCGCTATGTTTTTATAATAAATAGTTGCTTTCAATCCCCATAAACAGGGGATTTTCTTTTCTTGAAATTCCTCTTTTTCACTTCTTGCGTTGTTGGTGGTACGAAATGAGTACGAAATTTTTTGTAGTACTGACTTTTGCATGGCTAACACTCTTGAAAATATGGCAGGTTATTTTCTTGATGCCATGGATATTATCTCCAAAATACAAATTATTGATTAGGCTTGAAACAAATGTACATTGATAGTGTACAATGAAACTAGTGAAATATGTATAAAATCAGTGAATAAGACTGTATAAAAATGCAAAAATCCTGCATAAAGTATGTATAAATGAAAAATACTAGAAATAAGTTCCGTTTATTTCCTTTTTCATTCTCAATTAGAAAATGTAAACACCGCTCTAAGTACTGGAAATACTATGTTTCTTATTCTCAATTAGTCTATTAGTTCCGTTAATTTAAGATTATCGGAAGTTATTTCCTTTCGTGGACTAAAGTGTTTTAGCGATACGCTAAACAAAAAAAGCAGGGTTTCCCCTGCCCTTCCTGCCCATCTTAGTTGACTAGGCTAAAACGGAAATAGGCTAGCTGTGTCTTTTACTTGTTATCTAGCCATTTGCAGATGTAATAACTAATTACATTTGCCATGATAGCAAGCACGATACTGGATAATACGCTGAACATGATAATCACCCCTTTCCGCTGTATAGCGTCAAGAAGTCACAGCATGATTATTATATCAAAAGTATTGACTTTTGTAAATCCTTGTAATATAATACAAGTAGATAAACTGGATAGTGTGTTGAACATGGGCTACTGCGGATCTGACTACTCTGCGGTAGTCGTTTTTATTTTATAGACAAATTCCGTTTACTGGCTCTGATGAACGACTGTATTAGCTTCTATGTCCTTAGATACCTTTTGCCTGTGGTACTGGTTCGGGTGAAGCGTGGGGAATGTCTGCATTATTTCCCGAAGGGTTCAGGCATATACAGGACTATACTAAACATCTATGTTGTTCATCAGCACCAATACCGCCCCTACATCAGTAATTTTTACTAGTCAAATCTGCTTCACTCCCGTATGCCCCTATTTATTCCTGCATAATGATTTATTACCTGTTATCCTTGTATCGTTCAAATTTGGGGCGGTCTCGTTCGTCCTGTGGCCTGCGGTACTAATTTGGTACTTCAGTGTATCTCGGTTTGTCTGTGATGTATAAGTTTTGAGTTATGGTCTTTTTTGTCCGTTACTGGTATCTCGGTTTGTCTGTGATGTATTCATGATTATACTGGTACTGGTTAATGTGAAGCGTGTGAAATGTCTGTATATTTCCTTAAGGGTTCAGACTCATACAGGACTATACTAAACACCTA
>CALZDE010000023.1 GCA_945637225.1 uncultured Selenomonadaceae bacterium | reverse complement strand
ATAAAAGAAGCAGACAGTTATTGCCTACTTCTAAAATACCATATCATTTTGAAACCGACTTTAATTATTGGTATCTGTTCTGCTGATAATTGCAGAATTAATTTCGTTATGCGCCTCTTTCATATTCTGGTCATAGCCAGGCACCAGATAGTCGCCTAATCTTCCCACATAGAATTTCAGAGGGTCATCATCCTTGCGTTTCTCATTTTCAGTCAGCATAATATCCAGTGCTCTTGCTGTATACTTTGCACCGGAGGTCATGTGCATAACCAGTATAGAACCGCTTCTCACCTGATTATTTTCATCATAGATACCTGTCTGAATCGCACCTACCATAGCTGGAAGCATAACTGCCGCATAGTCACTGGTACTTTCAAAGCCTGATACTATATAGCTGTAGCCAGCATCAAATAGTGATTGTATGCCGTCTCTGTTAATAGCCAGCGTAGGTGGCCTGAACATACGTGTAAGGGAATATCTGCCATCCACCTTCACATCACCAACTACATCCACAAGCTTTGTGTAGGCAGAAGCTACATCCTCAGCATAATCCTCTTTGTTCATCATAGCTTCCTGACGATTTGTTTTTTCATTATAAACCGCCATCGACTTATGCCCATTTGTATGACTGCCGATTTCATGTCCATCCATCGCAATAGCACGCAGGAGGTTTGGATTATTTGGCATATTCCAGGTAATTATGAAGAAAGTTCCTGGCACCTTATGCTTTCTCAGCACGTATAATAATTTATTTACAGAATCATCATTTCCCCAGTCATCAAAGGTGAGGAAAATAGTTTTTGATGCCGCATTTTTTATAATGCCGGAACGATCTGAACGATTAATATCGCCCATGGAAAAACCCAGCATACGGTTTGTGCCATCTACAGTTGGAGAACCTATGTAACGGCGGCGAAATTCTTTAGAAAAGTTTTTCTTGTCGACAGGTTCTGCAATAGTTTCCGGCAAAAGCTCTGTTGGTACTTCCATTCTGTTTACAGGATATTCGTATAATTTATCCTGTTTGCTTAATACATCACCGACACTGGCAATGTAATATGCAGAATCATTTTCTGGATTTAATTCAGGTGAATCATCAAAGGTACGATAGGCGATATTATCTACTTTTTCCTTTTTAACCGCCATCATCATATCACCAGCTAAAGTCTCATTATCGTAATAATCTGTTCTGATATATACGATCTGACCTCTGCCTAAAGATACAACACCCTTACTGAAAATCTTCTGCATAACCTCATCGGCATTTTGTTCTGATTTATGCTTGCTGTTTACCACATTTACAGTCTGACCGATAAGGAGACAATTTTCCTTTTCTACTGCCTCAAAAACGAAATCATCATTGTAACCATAAAGGTCACGTACCAAATTGGTTTCTATGCCGTAATACTCTTTGAGCATTCCTCTGATACGCTGAATCTGCTCCTGAAGTGACTGGCAGTTGTCAGGCTTTTTAGGGTCAACATTCACTCTTAAGCCGATACCTAATTCCTGTCCATGCGCAACAATTAAATCAATATTTTCCTTATTACGCTTTAGCTCTCTTTCTGTTACGAAGAAGGTTCCACGCATATGATTTTCATCCATACGGTTCAGAATGTCTTCAACAGAGCTTTTTCTGGATAAACCGCCAAAGGTAAATATAACAGCTGGCTCAATGGTCGTTATAAACTTCTGACGTTCTATTGCCGCATCAGCCGAAGAAGTAAAAACAGTTAATAAAAGAAAAACCGCAACTAATATCTTCTGCACTGCAATTCACCTGCCTCATTTTACTTGATTAATTGTAGTATTGCCGCCTAAACGCCATAAATAAATCTGAGAAATTCCCTGCCTGTCAGACTCTGCAATCCAGCTTGTCAAGGTTTCCCCATCAGCATACCACACCTCTATATCCTTGCCATTTTTATCGCTGTATTTAAAATGAAGTGCGGCATTTTCATTATCGCGTTCAGGCTTTGCTTTGGCTTCATCAGCCAGCTTTAATACTTCATCCTCTGTAATAAATCTGCCCTTTTTATCTGCTTCCCATATACAGCCGCCAGTTGAAATAGCAACTGATTTATTGTCAGGAAGCTTTGACATTTTTTTGATTGTTTTTTCTATAAAATCATAATCCGCCTTTGGACCAGGACCACTGTGACCGCCATATAAATTATAAAGCATTACTACGTACTCAGGCCCCTTACAGAAATCAGCACCCATGTCAACAGATGGCTCTAAAACAATTCTCAGCTTCAGATTTTCCTTTACTGCTTTTCTCTGTAATTTATAAGTCAGCTGTAAAAAGCCTTTCCTTAAATCGTCATCGCTTTCCTTTTTCCATAAGCGTTCATAATCTATTTCAACGCCATCGCATTTAAGCTCCTTCGCTAAATTGATTATGGAATCAGCATGTGCCTCTATTGCTTCATCATCTGCTAAAACACGCCTTAAAACATCTAAATCCTTCAGCTTTGCTACTTCCTGATTGCCATCCTTCATTACGTCGTTATTAATGCAGATATAAACATCATCGACTTTCATCTTTTTGAGCTCCTGCACCATTTCGGCATAGGTAATCGTGCTGTCCTTATCGTCTGGCTTATCTGGTTTTAGGAACATTACCGGCAGGCAAAGTTCATCATTTTTATCAAAGCTTGCAGAAAACAGTGATACATTTTTTAAGGCTTTTTCTGACTTTAACTCCTGAAGTCCCCTGCCTGCATCCCAGTAAACTATCCAGCTTCCTAAATCAACGGGGCCATGACTGGTTGGTCTTGGCTGAGCACCGCACCCAGTTACTATCAGCAGTGCAAAGCATAATAATAATATATTTCTTAAATACTTCATATTCTTCACCTGTAAAATAAAAACAAGTTTACATTTTTAGAAATAATTTACAGCAAAATCTATAATACTAAGACCAATCTCCTTTAAACGAAGCTTTGCCAGCTCCCATCCTTCTGGTGACATGGTATACATAATATTATCCTGTTCCTGGAATATATTATAAACCTCTAATTTCTTGAATACACCATCATACACATCATCAGCTAAATTACGCTGACTCCATGCTTCATTATTCCAGCTGGAAACAAGGAATAAAGAACCTGGCTGATTATTAGAAATCTCAACCTCATCGACAACCTTTTTATCATCAATGCTGACAGAAAGCTTATCTTTATTGATACTTATATCAAGATTTCTAAATGCTCTGCTATGGAAGCTTACAGGGTCATTGTATGGCTGTGCACCATTTTCTACGGTAGGCTCATTATCCTGCTTACGCTGTTCTGCTCTAGCAAGATACTCCTGTGCCATCGCTGGTGAATCAGCATAACGGGCAAAGGCATTGTATTCCTCAATTTCTACCCTCTGCCTGTCTTCATCTACAGATAAAACAGGCTCACCGTCAATAACGCTTAATTTTTCTTTGTAAATTTCACGGTTATTGCCATTTACTTTTTCTTCTACTATAAAACATCCATTGGCAATTCCCACAGATATGTACTGAGTACGCTCATCATTGGAACGGAGCAAAATCTTCTGTGTGCCAAAGGCATTACCCTGAAGCTGTACCTTTACTCTTATATCCTTGAAATTCTGACTATCCTTTAATTTAGCCAAAGCATAGGAATGAGGTATCGTAGTCAGAGTATAGGTTTCGTCCTTCATTTCTGCCGCACCCTGCATCAGTTCAAAGGTATCGTATTTATCAGAATTTCCCTGTTCAAAGGTAATATCCTGATTTATATCATATTTGATACGCATGAGCAGATGATTAATTGGCCAATAAGGCTGTGGCTGCATACGGGTCAAATCATACATACTGCTGTTTCTCTGATTAAAGCAATAGCCCTCACGATTGAAATTCATGGTAAACAGCTCACGAATCCATTTTTCATTTACCTTGCTTACATTTGGATTATTGCCAAACTGACCTGTATTGGCATGCATGAGACTGTAAAGCCCCGGAACTGTACCTAATTCATCGGTATAAATATCACGAAGTCTTTCATAATCATAGCTTATTCTCCGCTTCATATGCTCATAGCTTTCCTTTGGCATATAATTTTTATCGCGGATATAATCCATGAGGTAATGATTGTACTTACGGCCAAGACAGCTGCGAATTTCTGCATAACGCAGAGGGTCAATTTCACCAATATAATTATCATAGCGGTCAAAAACATTAATGTACTGCAGACGATAACCATTGGTACCCATTTCCCAGAAGGTTGATTTTTCCAAATCCATCAGCTCATCAGGTAAAAGGAATTTTGGATCCTTATTATCAAACTTTTCTGGGTAGGTAAGAACTGTAGCCTTATAATTATATTTCTCCAAGGCACTCTGTGCAAAAATTGCTGTATCACGTCTGCCATCCTCAAACATCAAAAACAATGATTTCTTAGGCAACGGCTTACCGTCAATATAGTAATTTTCAATATCTTCCTGAGTTATTGTCACATAACCCTGTTTCTTCAATGCACCTAAATGCTCATTAAGCTTTTCAATGCCGATAAGGTCAGATGTATTGCCAACTCTGTCTACTCCAAAATAAGATAATGCAATAAAACCAGTATCTTCTGCACCTGTTGTTATTCCATCTCTTTCCTCAGCAGGCTGATAGACCGTTGTGTAGAAAAGTGCCATATATACAACCAGCACAAGGCAGGCAATAGTTACTATCTGCAAAATAGTTCTAAATACCTTTATCCTGTATTTTTTGCGGGTATATTCAGCATCTCCCATCATTTCATATAATGCCGGGTCTGTTTCTGTAATAGGCACAAGCTTTGGACGATTTGTCAAAGGGTCTAAATCTACAGCAGTTATTTCTGCTCTATGCTTCTGCCTTTCCTGCTTGATTAACTGAAAAACTTTCTGATGTAAAGGAACTTCTCCATCTGCACCATTATTAAAATTTTTTCTTTTTTTGCGGTTAGGTGAAATTTCACCATCTTTATTTTTTCGCTTAAAATGCGGTGTAATTGAATTTAAAAACTTGCTAAAAGAAAAACCATCCCCATTTGAATTTTCTCCACGGTTACTTCTTCTGCTTCTCATGGGCTGGTACCTTCCTTCTCTGGATTTTTCTCTGCTTCCTCTTTTGCCTTCTTTTTAGCTAATTCCTCTAAATCAGCAGGTGTCATGCGAGTTCCCCAAGTGGATTTCCAAAAGGTAAACCAAGCAACAGGCATCTGCCAAAGAAGAACAGCTTCATAATAAATGCAGAACCACATTCCATAAATCCACGTACTTGACCTGCGCAAAAACAGCTGTGCCATACTCATTAAAAGAGCCATCATCAATAAGCCCAAAATAAAGGTTGTTGGAAAAACACGATGCGTAATAGGCACGTAAATAAGATTATAAAGCACAACCACCGGAGCAGCGATAGGCACTACTAAGCCCATGTAAAAGCAAAGGCTCATAAACGGTTCTTTCTTCCACATATAAGTAGCACCAATAATAGATTCTCTCAGCCATGAACGCTTCCATCTCATCTGCTGTTTTAAAAATGTTTTGTACTGATTAGGTACAATGGTACTGCAAACCGCTGTATCCTGATAGGTAGTACGATTATAGCGCAAAATGAAATTTGTCATGCTTCGGTCGTCACCAAAGGTAGCACGCTGACCGAGGAAAGTCTGATTAAGCCATGCATCAGAATACTTCAAAACCAAATCCTTACGATAGCAGGAAAGAGGGCCTGACAAACAGGTAACTGCATCAAAATATCCCTCTGCCGCCTTCATTACACGGAAGGCTATATAATAACGTACCGACTGCATTTTGGTAAGGGCATTTGTGTAGGTATTTGCTACATCGGTTCTGCCAGAAACACCTCCCATTTCCTTATCCTTAAATGGCTGTACAATGTTTCTTACTGCAAAAGGATCAAGGAAACTGTCTGAATCTACAAAGACCAGTAATTCATGCTTTGCCAGCCTTGCACCAACAGCCATAGCCTCACGTTTTCCCTGATTTATCGGCTGAACATAATAATTAAGACGTTCATTAATCAGATAACGGTCGCCCTCATCTCGTAGCATTGTTATCATTTCATTAATCTTATCCACCGAGCGGTCATTTGAATGGTCATCTATAACCAGCACCTGCAATTTATCCGGCGGATAATCCTGATTCATACAGCTTAAAATAGTACGCTGAATCCATTCTTCTTCATTAAAGCAGGGAATTATAATCGTAACACCCGGTGTAAAGTTTTCATCAATATCCACTGGTCTGTAAAAGGTAGCGAATAAATAACGTGTCAGCAAAAATACCGCCGCTATAATACTGTACATGTATAAAAACTTATTGAATTTAAAATACACTACGGATTCTACACGCATTAAGACAATAACGAGACTTACGCACAGTAAAAAGAAGGAAGCTATTGCCAGTAAATAACGGCCTCTCTTACGGTTTACGTACTGTGCTAATGGCTCAGAAAACTGAAAACCGCACCGAAAAACACCCTCCCCTACAGGGACACGACGAACACATTTAGCCTTCATCTTTTTTACGTTCATTTCGTAACCTTCAGGCATAGAACCAGCCGTAATTTCAAATGTCAGCTCTGCCATGGTATTTTCAGCTAAATCGTCATAGCCATCGTCAGGCAGTTCAATTAATACACCAGTAGAGGATATATCTGTAATTAACGCCTTTATCTTTATTTTTTTACCTTTAAGATTATAATAAACAATTTCAACAGGCAAATCAACCTCATATCGCTGACCCTGTTTTTCACTATTTACATATTCCTGAAAAGAAATCTTTTCTTCATTTCCGTCTTTATCACGCTTGATACGGCGACGGTCTCTATTGGTACGATGTCCATCCGCATCAGGAACATGAGACAGCAGTCTTCTGTCTTTCTTTTCTTCTGTTAAAATATCATTTTCTGCCAAAGCTCTCACCTCTTTGCTGTATCGGGAGTTTTATTTGCAGTGTTATTTCCGTTATTATTTGCAGGCTGTGGAGCTGCCGCTGGAACATATTTAATCTTTCTAAAGCTAGCAACATCTACTGCCTTTATACCTCTTTGTCCCAAAGCCAGCAAAAGCCATTCCAAACGTGTGGCGGTATCAGCGGTATGCTGAATATTTTTCTCTTTAGGGTCCACAACTGTAGGCTTTTTATCTATTGCAGGACGTTCATCAGTCTTACCGCTTTCCTGTACAGGAATTTCTACCGGACGTCCAATCTGAATTGCAATTATGCTGCCAAAAGGAATTGGTGCTGCCACCTTTATTGCATCATTAAGGCTGTTAATTTCATTCATATCAATAGTCACATTGCTCTTTACTGCCGTCTCTATACCAGCGGCATTAACTGCCTTTAACACATCTGAAGTATACTCACTGTGATGTGCCCTAAACATAGTAGGCGTTCTAGCCATCTGAAGATTTATTACCTTCTGAGCAGTACAAAGCTCTGTCAAAAGACTATCCACAGGAAGCTTTTCCACATGGCTCACACCAACAAAAGTATAGTTTCCTACCTGCTGACCGCTTTCAGCAATAAGCTTCATAGTCTCTATATCTTCACCTGCATTTTGTCCTTCAGCAAAAAACGCCGCCTTTGAGTCATATTTCTGTAAAATATCAATCAGCTTTGCAGTGAGAATACGGTCTGGCAGACCATCAAAAACAATAGCTACTTCTGGCTTATTATCAATTTTGGTGGTAATAACCAATGCTTCCTCAGGAGATTTTGCCAGTTTTTCCTTAGCCGCCGCTACCTCCTTATCAGCATTCCACAGGTTACTCAAATCATCAATATTTCTGCTATTGCCATCAGTTACCAGTATTTCCTGATGGAATTTTTGCCAGCCGAAAAAGCCTGCTACCGCAATAGCTATAATAAGTATAAATCTTATTAATTTCCGCTTTTTCCTCATAAGCTCCAATACCTGAATCCTGCCCTTTCTAATTCAACTCTGGAAAAAATACCCTTTACATCTATCAATACTTTATTTTTCTGTTTTTCATTATAAAGTGCTTTCAGTTCATCAGCAGAAAACCCCTTAAATTCATCATGTGCCACTAAAAATACAAGACAATCAGCATTTTTAGCCTGCTCCATGCTGGCAAGTGAAATTCCATACTCACGCTGATAGCCATCTGCATCTGCCACAGGGTCTACTGCAACAGGAGTTACACCGTATTCCATAAGACCATTATACACATCAATGGAACGGGAATTTCTCGTATCTACACAATTTTCCTTAAAGGTCATGCCGAGAAGAACAATCTTAGCAGAACTTACATCCACACCTGCACGAATAAGCTCCTTGATAGTCCTGTCTACCACAAAATTGCTCATACCGTCATTGATACGGCGTCCTGCGGCTATTATCTGAGAATGGAAGCCCAGCTTCTCTGCCTGATACAAGAAATAATAAGGGTCTACACCAATGCAGTGACCGCCTACTAATCCGGGCCTGAAACCCATGGCATTCCATTTCGTATTCATGGCATCTACTACCTCATGTGTAGAAATACCCATTCTGTCAAACGCCTTTGCCAGCTCATTCATAAACGCAATATTAATGTCACGCTGAGAATTTTCTGCTACCTTAGCGGCCTCTGCTACCTTGATATTGCCAGCTCTGTACGTACCTGCCTGAATAATCGTGCTGTAAACCGCATCTACTACGTCAAGTACCTCATCATTCATGCCTGAAACAATCTTTCTTATGTTGTGCAGGCGGTGTACCTTGTCACCTGGGTTGATACGCTCAGGAGAATAGCCAATGAAAAACTGCTCGCCCAGCTTATAGCCTGATTTTTCAGCCAAAATAGGGCCACAGATATCCTCTGTAACACCCGGATAAACGGTAGATTCAAAAACAACCACAGTATCCTCTGACATATTACTGCCCACCAGCTCAGAAGCACCAATAATAGGTGAAAGGTCAGGGGTTTTGTCACCATTGACTGGAGTTGGTACTGCTACGATGATGAATTTTGCCTTATTCAGATATGATGGGTTTGTTGTAAAATGAATACTGCACTTTGCAACTGCCTCATCGCCTACTTCTCTTGTAGGGTCTTTTCCCTCTAAATATGCCTGAATTTTTCTTTCATTCAAATCCAAGCCAATAACGTCAAAATGCTCTGATAATGCAACTGCCAAGGGAAGACCAACGTATCCCAAGCCAACTACTGCGACAGAGCTGTTTCTATTTTTCAATTCACTAAACTGTATCACAAGATATGCACCTTCGTTTCTTTCCGTACCCACATCAGGCACTTACTGCCAAAATCATAAATCAAAGAAATATGACACAGCCGCCCAAATAGTATTGTTCTGACGGTCGCTCACTATTTCCTTCAAGTGGTCAAATTCAATGGAAGCGGTTATATTCTTTGTAAAGGTATGCATAACACCTAAGCCCCAGCCCTTAAAACCGTCCATGCTGTCAGCTGTACCATTCATTTCATGCTGTACATAGGTAGAACGAGGCTGATAATAATATTTTGCATAATATGAGGTATTGCCCGGCACCCAGGTCTTATCCGCACCATAGCTTAATGTTCCCACAAAGCCATTACTGCCACCCTGAGAATATCTGCTGTCATGTCCGTTGAGGTACATTAAGCCAAGATCAAACCTATTACCGAGAGGAACGTGTACATTTGCATACCAAATATTTCTACTGCTGCCGCCATACTCATTATTCATGCCAAAGTGATGGAAACCTCCATCGAGAGAATATTTCCCTGGTTCCTTGTACTCAGCAGTAAAGGTATAAACATTGTGAGCAACATTATTTGAACCATAGCGGAATCTAAGCTTCACAGGAGCACCGCCCTCCAGCATTATACCCTTAAATTTGCTATCGTAAATATTGCCCTCTGCCATAGTAGCACCAAAGACACCAGCTGTAGTCTTTACCTCGCCAATATTGCCAGTCAGATAGTAACGTTCCAGACCTAGCCACGAATCCTTGCGATTGCCGGATAAATACTTAGTAGACTCCAGCATAGCTACTGCATGCCAATTATTATCTATATTGTAATCCGCATAAAGTCTGTTTCTCAGGCGAAGATGGCTTTCATTAGATACATCACCGCTGTCCTTTTTACCGTCAATACGCACTTCATCACTAATGGTCAGCTTCTGCTTTTTGCGGATAGCACTCTGCCATGCCGCCTGTGTTTCTGCCTGAAGCTGGGCCGTCTCATCGTCAAAATAGCCCATGATTTCCAGCTCATTGGACAAATCTGTCCTCAGACGTGAAGCCGCTCTCAGATTTTCATCACTGATATCTGTATATTTTCCATTTTCCAAAGCTTTCAACAGTATAGCAGTCTTTTCTGCCGCTTCAACACGACTTATATCCTTTGGACTTTTGCCGCCTAAATCCATGTAACCGCCCTGTACTAAAGTCTTAATATCTTCACTTGTAGTCCAGTTTGGCTTGGCACTCTGCTGATGAAGCTGAGTATACACATCCACATATTGATTTGCAATTTCTGCAAGTTCCTGTTTTTGACGCTCTGTCTTGTCATTAGCCAGCTGAATTATTTCAGCATAATCACCCTGACGTGAAGCCTGTCTGTACAGTTTCTTCAGAGCCTTTTTCAACTGTCTGTTCTTTCTTTCCAATCTTTCCTCTAATTCAGCTAAAATCTCAGGTGTTGCCTGTACCTCCTGAGTATTTTCCTGCTTTAGCCGTGCCTCTATTCTAAGCTCAACCAGCTGATTTAAAAGATCCTGCTGTCTATCGTTCCAATGCTCCAGCATAATCTGCCTGCGCTCCAGCTTTCTAGCTAAATCCTGAGATTTTTCTGGGTCTAAAGCAGTATCCTCATTCATTTTTTCCAAACGTTCCTGAAACATCTCACACTGAACAGAATCAACTGCCGCCTGACTTAAATTATCCGCATAGGCCGCCCTTGTCTCTTCATAGGATGCACTTACAGGATAATTATAATTATATTCTGTGGTATATTCATTTGTTATAATATTGCCTGCTATGACGCTGCCGCCTAAAAAAAGAAGGCCGCCAAAAACAAGGCCGCCAAAACGTAATCGCATATAATCCTCCTATGGCCGTGCCGCTTGCATTAATCACACTGTACAAGATATTTGTCTCCTGTTAGTGATATTCGACATTATATTATAAAACTCCTGCTAAATTATTACAATACTCTAATAGTCTTGTCTTTTATTATCATAAGGACTTTTTGCTCATGCAAGTAGGAACTATTGACTACAAATATATTTTGTCAACTATTTTCACACATACAAAAAAACTGCTCTACACCAAATAATGTAAAGCAGTCATTTATCAATTCAAAAAGTTATATACCGCACCGATAAGATTTGCATCATTGCCAAATTCACAGCGGAGAATCTTCGGACGTACCTTAGCAATAGAAATCTCAGCAAAGATTTTATCTATCTGCTTTTCAATATTCTCCACGAAATCCTCTCTTTCACTGATAGCACCGCCAATGAGGAATACCTCTGGGTCGTAGATATACTGAATATCATAAATGCCACGTGCCAAGTAGAAATACATTCTCTCAATGGCCTTCACAGCATCCTCGTCACCATTTTCGAGCATTTCAAAAGCCTGCTTGCCATTTATAGAGCCCTTTTCCATACCCTTCAATTCAGCTAAATAAGCTGTCATTCCGCCTGTTGAGCCTGTTTCACTCAATGTCTTGAAATCCTCGCCTACGATGATATAGCCAAACTCACCGCCCTGCAGATGAGCACCAGTATGTACATGGCCATCCTTTACTACCGCACCGCCAATACCACTTCCTACTACAACAAAAGCCACATCCTTATGGCCTTTAGCCGCACCAAGCCATACTTCACCAAGAGCCGCACAGTTTGCATCATTTTCCATAGCCACAGGCATGCCTAATTTTTCTACAAAAGCTTCCTTAATAGGGAAATTGTGAATGTAATCAATAGCACTCGCACCGCCAATGATACCAGACCTGTTGTCTACCGCCCCTGGCAGACTGAATGCCGCCCCCTCAAAATCATACTTTGAAGCAAAATCATTCTTTACCTTCGCAAGACAAGCATAAAAATCCTCTAAATTATCTGGTGTAGTAAAGCTTCCCTTTTCCTTGATAGCTCCATCTTTCTCCATCACAGCAAACTTAACACTGCTTCCGCCTACATCAAAGCTTAAAATTGCCACATATATCCTTCCTTTCCAACAAATTCCTTCCTATGTTCATAATTCTACAATAAAACAACTGCTTCCGCAACTTATGCGACCTTCCACGAAACATTTTTTCAAATAAAAGAAAACTATTCTGATAATTCTTGAAAAACTGCTCCACATTCATCAATATCCATTGTACTGGTGAATATCAAGTGCTATTCTTTAAGCATAGATTTTGAATTGTGTTTACGAAAGGGATGTTGGCTGTTATGTTAAAAGAAATTAACGGTGCTTTTACTGTTCTTGATGGTGAGCGTTTCTATAAGATTGAAAACTACGACCTGATGGACGACTTTTTTATGACTATCACAAGTTCCAGCGATGTATGGAATTTCCTGTGGTCAAAGGGCGGTATTACCGCTGGCAGAATGAACGCTGACCATGCAATTTTCCAGTATGGCACTGCTGATAAAATTTCTGATTATAAATACACTACTGGTTCCTATACTGCTGTTGCAATCGAAACTGCTGACGGTGTGAAGGTATGGGAGCCATTTGGCAAGTTCCTGTGCGCTACTGGCGTAAGCACCGCTTCCGAAGCTGGTGTACAGTACAACCTTTATAAGAACGTAAACGGCTCCAAGGTTGTATTTGAAGAAGTAAATGAAAATCTTCAGCTGACCTTCCGCTATGGCTGGACTTCCAGTAAGAAATTCGGTCTGGTAAAATTCTGCAAAATCATCAACCTCAGTGACAAGGCTCAGAAGGTAAAAGTATTAGATGGTGCAAGAAACATCATGCCAGCTATCATCGCTTCTTCACTCCAGAATGATATGTCCGTTCTGGTAAATGCCTACAAGCAGTCCGACTTGGACAAGGAAACCTCTTTAGCTATGTTTGCTCTTTCCTCTGCATTGACCGACCGAGCAGAACCAAATGAAGCACTCTTAGCTAATACCTGCTGGTTCACCACCAACGATGATGTATATCTTTCTGACAACGTAATTAAATCCTTCTTCGCTGGCGAGGAGCTTGCAAAGGCTGATGTATTAAAGGGCGGTCGTGGCAACTGCTTCATTCTCCACGAAACTGAACTGGCTCCTAAGGCAGAAGACAGCTGGTCCAGCGTATTTGACCATTCCCAGACCATCGTAAACATCGTTGCTCTGAAGAAGATTTTAGCTGATAAGACCAATGCCACAAAGCTTTTAGCAGAGGATATTGAAGCTACTGACAAGGAATTAGATAAGTTTATCGGCGAGGCTGACGGCATTCAGAATACCGCTGATGAAATGGCTTGCGTACATCATCGTACCAACGTAATTTTCAACATCATGCGTGGCGGTTTCTTCGCAAATGATGGCAAGATCAATATTGCAGACTTCTTAGCTTTCATAAAGGTTCGCAGTACAGCAGATTATGAAGTTGCCCTCAAGCTCTTCAGCGATGAAGAATTAAAGGAAACCGTTTCCCGCAGTGCTCTTTGCGACAAGATTTTCAAAAATGGCAACAAACAGCTGACCCGTCTCTTCTTCGAGTACATGCCTGTTATCTTCTCCCGCAGACATGGCGACCCATCCAGACCTTGGAACAAGTTCAACATTGCCCTCACCGATAAGAACGGCAATCAGGTACTCAACTACGAAGGCAACTGGCGTGATATTTTCCAGAACTGGGAAGCTCTCCTTGTTTCCTACCCTGAATACATTCCACACGTGCTCGCTAAGTTCGTCAACGCTATGACCATTGATGGCTTCAATCCTTACCGCATTTCCCGTGAAGGCATTGATTGGGAATGTCCAGACCCAACCGACCCTTGGGCACAGTTTGGCTACTGGGGCGACCATCAGGTAATTTACTTACAGAAAATTCTCGAATTACTGTCCAAGCTGAATCCTGCTGACCTCGACAAATACCTTGGCGAAAGCATGTTCTCCACTTCCAACGTGCCATACAGATTAAAGAGTTATGCAGATATTTGCAAGGACCCAAGAAATTCCCTCGTTTTCGATAAGGCATTGAGCGACGAATTACTGAAAAATGCAAAGGCAAAGGGCAACGATCAGAAGCTCGTTCTCGATAAGGATGGCAAGGTTGCATTAGTAAGCCTGTCCTCTAAGCTGCTGCAGATTATCATCGCCAAGGCTGCAAATATTGTTCCTGCTGGCGGTATGTGGATGAATACTCAGCGTCCTGAATGGAATGATGCTAATAACGCATTAGCTGGCTGGGGTCTTTCCGTAGTAACTCTCTGCTACATGGAGCGCATGCTGAAATTCTTGATTCCTGTATACGAAAAGAATGCTTCTGCAAACTACGAACTGCCTGTACAGGTTGCTCAGTGCATGAAGTCCTTAAAGGCTCTCTATGCTGAATTAAACGATTCTGTATTTACCGATAACGCTAAGCGCAAGGAATTTACTGATAAGGCTGGCTTAATCTTTGAGAAGGAAAGAAACTGCCTCTATGCTAATGCTTTCAATGCCGGTACTGAAACTGTAACTGGTGCTGAAATTAAGGAATTCTACACCTTAACCGAGAAGCTGGTTTCCGAAAGCATTCGCCGTAACAAGCGCGCTAATGGTCTTTATAACACCTACAACACCTTAAAGCTGAATGACAGTTCCATGGAAATTGAGCTTCTTCAGGAAATGCTCGAAGGTCAGGTAGCAGTTCTCTCCAGCAATCTCCTTGACTCCAAGGAAACCGTTGAAATTCTCACCGCATTGCAGAACAGCGGTATGTATGAGGAACGTCAGAATTCCTTCATGCTCTACCCTAATAAGACTCTGCCAACCTTCATGGAGAAGAACCTCATCTGTGCTGAAAAGGCTCAGGGCTTAGAGGCTTACTTAGAAAAGGATGCAGATGGCTTCTATCACTTCAATGACAAGTGCCAGAATGAAGAAAAAATGACTGACTGGCTCGCTGGCAAGGATATTTCTGAAGCTGATAAGGCTAAGCTCTTTGCTCTCTATGAGAAAGTATTCAATCATCATGCTTTCACAGGCCGTTCTGGAACCTTCTACGCTTACGAAGGCTTAGGCAGCATTTACTGGCACATGGTAGCAAAGCTCTTGGTTGCAGTTCAGGAAGCCGCTATGAAGTCTCTTGACAATAATGATGGCTACGGTGACAAGCTGAAGGAACTCTATCAGGCAGTAAAGAATGGCCTGGGCGGTTCTGCTAAAAAGCCTGAAATCTATGGAGCATTCCCATTTGACCCATATTCCCATACTCCATATAAGAAGGGTGCATGTCAGCCAGGTATGACCGGTCAGGTTAAGGAAGAAATCCTTACCCGCTGGGGTGAGCTGGGCGTAAGCATTGAAAGTGGCTGTGCAGTATTCAATCCTCGTCTCTTAAGTGCTGATGAAATGGGTGAAAATGGTCTGGAATTTACCTGGTGCGGTGTTCCAGTGGTATATAAGAAGGGTAACAAGAAGCTGGAGGTTACTTTAGCTGACGGTTCCGTAAAGACCTTCGACAACGGTACTCTGCCACAGGAAGTAAGCACAATGCTCTTTGCCCGCAACAATTCCATTACTAATATTTCCTATACCTTTCACTAGCAGAGATATATCCTTTTCATAAATATATACAACCCTTATCTAAACACAATAGCAGAGAGCCTCCAAGAAATTGGGGGCTTTTTGCATGATAAAACAGAGGAACGAATTAACGCTCCCCTGTTAGTATATCATTTATGAAATTTTTTACTTTATATTAGGCATTTAAAGCTTTTAAATATATAGGATATTCATTAGATGGGATTTCAAGTGCCTTCATAGCCTCATCCGCTGTCAACTGCAAATTTTGCATCATCTT
>CALZDE010000022.1 GCA_945637225.1 uncultured Selenomonadaceae bacterium | reverse complement strand
TTTAAAGTGAAAATAACGACTAAGAGATGTCCCCCACTTCTATAAGTGGCGGGTATCTTATTCTATAAACACGGTGGAGCATATCTCCATCGTCGTTGAAACGCTGTCATAGGAAGAAAATGCTTGTTGCATTTTCATGATTGAGGGCGTTATAATATATGAGGCTGTTAGTTCTAGCAGCCTCTTTTTAAACCTGTGACAGATAAGGATGGAAAATTAAAGCTTCCTAAAATAGGATTAGTTAAAATTAAACTGTCAAGGACATTTACAGGAAATGGTTCAGACTAAGATTCAGGAGATTCTTAGTAAAGAATAATTAAATAAATTTTTATGGGGGAATTTATATGGGGATTATACTTAACCTTTTAGGTATAGCTCTGGTAATAGGTATAGCATACGCTGTTTCCTATGACCGCAAGAAAATAAACTGGAAGATGATAGGCAAGGCATTATTGGCACAGTTTATTTTGGCAATTATTGTTATTAAGGTTCCAGCTGGTGTATGGGTTATTGAGGAGATTTCCAATCTTGTTACAGCAATAGTAGGCTTTGGTAAGGCGGGTCTGGAATTTGTTTTTGGTTCCTTCATGGATATTCCAAAGACAGGCTTTGTTTTTATCATTCACGTATTATCAAATATCATCTTCATCGGTGCTTTGGTAAGCGTATTGACCTATCTTGGTATTTTGGGCTTTGTCATTAAGCATCTTGGTGCTGCTTTGGGCAAGGTTATCGGTACTTCCAGAGTTGAGAGCTTTATCTGTGTTGCAAATATGTTCTTAGGTCAGACTGAGTCTCCACTGCTGATAGCAAAGTATTTGAAAAATCTTACAAACAGTGAGATTCTCATGATACTGATAGCTGGCATGGGCAGTATGTCCGTATCTATTTTAGGCGGTTATAACGCTATGGGTGTGCCAATGCAGTTACTGATTTTGGCATCTTCCCTTGTTCCTTTCGGCAGTATCGTTTTGGGTAAGATTATTCTGCCAGAGAAGGAGGAAAATGAGTCTGTCAACAAGGTAGATGTAGACAGACATTCTGCTGGCTCTAATGTTATTGAAGCTATGAGTAATGGTGCGTTAGATGGCTGGATGGTAGTTATGGCTATCGCATCCTCTCTGGTAGCTATCAATGGTATGGTTGCTCTTATTGATGGCGGTCTTTCCTTTGCTGGTCTTGAATTAAAGCAGATTTTCGGCTGGATTTTCTATCCTGTAGCTTTCCTGATGGGCCTTGATGCTTCCTTTACTGATGTAGCAGGTCAGATTCTTGGCTGTAAGCTGATTTTAAATGAGTTCGTAGCTTATGATATGCTGATGCCTTTGATGGATACTCTTGATTATCGTGCTCAGGCTGTTATGTGTATCACCATTGGCGGTTTTGCTAATGTAGGCAGTATGGCTGTTTGCGTATCTGCTCTTGGTTCTCTCTGCCCAGAGAGAAAGCCGGATGTAGCAAAGCTTATTGTACGTGCTTTGGCAGGTGCATTTGCTTTAAACATTATGAATGGTATGATTGTAGGTATCATTCTTTCTTTCTAATTTTAATAATACAGGTGGCTTCAGAGATGGGGCCACTTTTTAGTGGAAATATTTTAATTTTTGAAGAAAATTAGCAGGATTTTGTGTACGGGTGGCGAATGATAACAGTAGAAAGACAATAGCAAAGGAGGTGGAGGTTTTGCAGGGCTTAATCAGTTCCATGAGTGCAGTGGGGCTTTACTGTCAGCATTGTGGCAGGTTACATATACATGATATTCCGTATTTTCCGGGTGGCAGTCCATTAGAAATAGAGTGTCCGTCCTGTGGACAGCATGTGGCAGATGTTTTCTATGATAAGCGTACCTCCATCACTTTGAAGCTGGTATGTGGTATATGCGGTGAGGCACATGCATATGTTTATCAGAAAAAGTTCTTGCCAAGGGTGAGGTTAAACAGAATTTATTGTCATCATGATAATTTTGAATTAGGCTATATTGGCAGGAAGATAAATATTGAAGCGGTAATGGATTCCAGTCAGGCTGCTTTTGAGGAGCTTCATCCCGGTGAAGATCATGATATGGTACGTTGTCAGCATCAAATGCTGGAAGCTGTAAATCTTCTGCATGATATTGCTGAGGTGGGACGGCTTACCTGCAGCTGCGGTTGTCAGAGTATGCTGGTGGATATACATGGTAGTCATTTGGTTTTGGAATGCAGTGAATGTGGCAGGGTGGCATCTGTCAATACGGCAGACAGTGAGGCGGTAGAACAGCTGGCAGAGAATAGAAAGCTGTCGTTTCGGAAGGTTCATCGCAGGTCAGTCCAGCGTACTGCTAAAGAAAAAATGAGAGAATTGTAATTTAATAAGATTTATTTTGTGAGGCTGTAGGAAATTTCCTGCAGTCCTCGTTTTGCGTTTTTTTTGTAGGAGTGGATTATTTTGAAGGATTTGCTGTCAGGGGTATTAGAGGATAAATCCATAATGGAAATGTCTGAATGCTTTCAAAGGGAGAAGGGAGAAGCCTTTATTTATGGTTTAGGCAGTTCCCAGAAGCATGCCTGTTTGGCAGCATGTATCATTGAGAGAAGAAAAAAAGGCTTTCGGGGACCAGTGGTTATAGTTACGGGAGACAGCCAGCAGTCTGTTGAGTGGCAGGAGGATTTCCGCTGTCTTTTGCCTGAAGAAAAAATTCTGTCTTTGCCTGTTGTGGATATGGCGGACTTTTCTACGGCAGCTAAGAGTATGGAACTTATGTCCAGACGTATGGATATTCTGGGGAAGCTGATTCGTGGTGAATGCGTTACTATCATAGCAAGTGCTAATGCCGCAGCACAAAAGGGAATGTCAAGCCAGGATTTTCAGAGGCTCAGTCTTGCTGTTAAGATTGGTGATGAGATTGAGAGAGAGGTTCTTATTGAGAAGCTTTCAGCCTTAGGATATCAGAGAATTGAACAGGTGGATACGGCAGGTCAGTACAGTATAAGGGGCGGTATAGTAGATGTTTATCCTATTAATGCCCTTGAGCCGGTACGCATGGAATTTTTTGATAATGAGGTAGATTCGCTCCGTCATTTTAGTCTGGAAACTCAGCGTTCAATTAAAAATGTTTCTTCGGTAGAGATAATGCCTGTGGGAATGTCGGAAAAGGGAGAATACAGGGAATCATTTCTTTCTTTTGTTCCTGCTGGCTGTAATGTGGTCCTTGATGAGCCTATGCGTATCAGGGAACAGCTGGCAAAGCTTGTGAAGGAAAATCCAGAAGCTAAGGGAAAGCTGGTGACATGGGAGGATATACAGGTAATAGCCTCAGAAAAAAATCTCATGTATCTGGCATTGCTTTTGCAGAAGGTATACGGTGGTACTCCTGACACCTTAATCAGCATAAGAGTCAAGGCGATGACTTCATATAACCGTCAGCTGGATATTTTGGCAGGAGATATTCAGGAATGGCAGGAGAAGAAGCAGAAAATTCTTTTCCTTATGTCTGATACCAGCAAAATAGCTTTCGTAGAGGGATTTTTGAAAGAAAGGAATATTTCCTCAGAGGGAATTTCCATAATATATGGTACTCTCTTAAATGGCTTTGAGCTTCCCGGTGCCAAGGTCAGTGTGGTGACGGAAAAGGATATTTTCGGACATCAGAAAAGAAAAGCACTTTCTGTAAGCAAGGATGAACGCATTACTCATTTCCGTGAAATTAAGGAAGGTGATTATGTAGTTCATGTAAATTTTGGTATCGGTAAATACATGGGCGTGCGGACCATTGAAATGAATGGTATTCACCGGGATTACCTTCATATCAAATATGGCGGTGAGGATAAATTATTTTTGCCTGTGGACCAGGTGCATTTATTACAGAAATATATCGGTTCTGAGGGAGAGGTGCCAGAACTGCATAAAATGTCTGGTGCTAAGTGGCAGAAGCAGGTTTCCAAGGCAAAAAAGGCTGTGGAGGATATTGCAGAGGAGCTGATTGCTCTTTATGCCGCTAGAAAAAAGGCGGTGGGCTATGCCTTTGCCAAGGATGATTTTATGCAGGAGGAATTTGAGGAAGCCTTTCCGTATCAGGAAACCCGTGACCAGCTTATGGCTATCAGTGATGTAAAGCGTGATATGGAAGCGGGTCAGCCTATGGACAGACTGGTGTGCGGTGATGTAGGCTTTGGCAAGACCGAGGTCGCTATAAGGGCGGCATTCAAGGCGGTTTCCAATAATAAGCAGGTAGCAGTCCTTGTACCTACTACGGTTTTGGCACAACAGCATTTTCAGACCTTTACGGAAAGATTTCATGATTTCGGTGTAAACGTAGATGTATTGAACCGCTTCCGCAGTACGAAGGAGCAGAAACAGACTCTTGCTCTTACGGAGCAGGGCATTGTGAAAATTCTTATCGGTACACATGCCCTCTTAAATCAGAAGAAGGTTAAGTTTCAGGATTTAGGTCTTCTTATTGTAGATGAGGAACAGCGTTTCGGTGTTAAGCAGAAGGAAAAAATAAAGAAATTAGCGACAGGGGTGGATGTACTTACCCTGAGTGCTACACCAATTCCACGTACACTCCACATGTCTCTGGTTGGCACGAGAGATATGAGTATTATTGAGACGGCTCCCAGCAGCAGGCTTCCTGTGCAATCTTATGTGGTAGAGGACGATGATACCATCATTAGTAATGCCATTCGCAGGGAATTGAAAAGGGGCGGTCAGGTTTACTTCGTCCATAACAGAATTGAAAGTATTGACCTGGTACGCCACAGGCTGGAGGAATTAGTTCCAGAGGCCCGCATTCAGGTAGCACATGGGCAAATGCCAGAGGAAATGTTAGAGCGTGTCATGATGGAATTTTTTGAACATCAGTATGATATTCTTCTTGCTACTACGATTATAGAAAATGGTCTTGATTTGCCGAATGCCAATACTATCATAGTCCATGATGCCGACCATTTTGGTCTTTCTCAGCTTTATCAGATGAGGGGCAGAGTTGGACGTTCTGATAAATTAGCATATGCGTATTTTGTGTATCAGGAAAATAAGGTGCTGACGGAAACAGCAGAGAAGCGCTTGCAGGCGATTAAGGAATTTGCAGAATTAGGGGCAGGCTTTAAGATTGCTATGCGTGACCTTGAAATACGAGGAGCAGGCAACATTCTCGGCTCTCAGCAGCATGGGCATATTGCCAGCGTAGGTTTTGAAATGTACTGCCATCTTTTGGAAAATGCGATGGAATCATTAAAGAAGGGTGCACCTGTAAAAATTTATCCTGAGCCAGTGATAGAGTTACAGATAGATGCTTATTTGGATAGTGAATATATTACTGATCCAATGCATAAGATTGAGATATATCAAAGAATAGCAGCAGTGAGAACGAATAAGGACTTAATGTCGATTATGGATGAGCTGATAGATCGTTTTGGAGAACCGCCTGCTGCGGTAATTAATCTACTCAGAGTGGCGGAAATTAAAAATTATGCTAGAAATTTAGGCATTCGCATGATAAGTCAAAAGCCAAAAAAACTAGAGATAAGTTTTTTGTCCAGTGAAGACCAAAAAGAGAGCGGGCGTACTTTTGAGGCTCAGAATATGCTGAAATTACTAGGACGTTTGGGTGATGGGGCACAGGTTATAGGAAAGGAGAATTTGCTAAAGGTTAATGTTTCACCGACGGAAGAGAAACATATACTAAGACTTTCGGCGCGTATTGTAAAGACTTTAGGCGGAGAAAAAATAGAAGATAAAAAGAATAAAATACGAAAAAAATAAAAAAATCTCCATAATTTTGTATAATGTTACATGTGCAACATCGTTACAAAAATTTTTGTTGTATAATTATTGATAAGGTATTTTTGTAGTATCGTCAAAAACAGAAACTTTGTTGTGAGCTGACAAAAATGTTTATGGGGAAAGTGATGTTTTTGTAGCACGTAGTTACCAATCAAAGGCTAGAGTGGATGTTGTTCTAGCATATATTCGTTTTTGGCAAAATCTGAAGATCTTAATAGGAGTTGTAAAATGCAGTTTTACGATTATGATCTGCTAGACTTGCCAGTTTTTAAGGGTCTTAGCAAAGAACAAATACAGCTGGTTTTGAATACCAGCGGTGCAACATTGAAACGGTATAGCAGTGGTCAGTTTATTCAGATGGTGTATGAGCATTCTGAGAATATGGCTGTTTTGCTGGAGGGACGTGCGGTTGCTACCTGTGAAGACAGATTTGGCAATGAGGCTGTGAACTGTCCTGTATCCGTTGGCGATGTAATGGGAACAGCTTGTATAAATAAATATGATAGCTGTAATTACGTCACTGTAGAAAGTATTACTGATACAGTAGTGCTGAATATTCCTTATTCAAAGCTTTTGCAATTGGGGAATAATTACTCATCAATACTAAATATTATGTTGCTGAATCTGGTATCAATAGTTGTTTCCAGACAGTCTGTTTTGATGGAAAGAGTAAATGTCATGTGTCAGCGCACATTGAGAGAACGGATTATTGTGTATCTCCAGCAGCAGCAGCGTCATCAGAAGGCAAAGCAGGTGATTGTGCCGGGAAGGGTGCAGATGGCTAAGAAAATGTGCTGTCATAGGAGTGCTCTGACTCGTGAACTTAGTGCTATGCGTGATGAAGGTATTATTGATTTCGGCAGTGGCTGGATGAGACTGCTGAATGCAGATTATGTTAAGTAAAAATTAAGTGAAATGAAATGTGTGTGCCTCTCTCTGTAATATAGATGATTATATTATGGAGAGGGTTTTTTGCGTGCAGGAAATATATTTTTTATGTCGAAATTACTGTATATAGAGGTGAAATCTATGGATAAAAAGCTTTTTTGTCAAAGTGGAGGATGTTCTGCAAAGCTGGGAGCAGGATTATTGAGGCACGTTCTGGAAAAATTGCCTGCCTTTGATGATAAAAATCTTTTAGTAGGCTATGATGGCTCTGATGATGGAGCGGTTTATAAATTAACAGATGATATAGCTATCGTGCAGACATTAGATTTTTTTCCACCGATGGTAGAGGATCCATATATCTTTGGACAGATAGCGGCTGCTAATGCCTTGAGTGATGTGTATGCTATGGGCGGAGAGGTAAAAACAGCCTTAAATATAGTATGCTTTCCAGAAAATCAGGACCTGAATATTTTGGGTACTATTATGCAGGGCGGAAGTGACAAGGTAAGGGAAGCAGGCGGTGTATTAGCAGGCGGTCATTCCATAGCTGATAAGGATATAAAATACGGTTTAAGTGTAACGGGAATTATTCATCCAGATAAAATATTAGCTAACAACACACCTCAGGACGGTGATGTATTAGTCCTTACGAAGCCATTGGGAGTAGGAATAGTGACTACTGCCAACAGGGTGAAGCAGGCTTCTGAGGAGGCTGTGCAGAAGGCGATTTCTTCCATGACGACACTTAATAAATACGCTATGGAAAAGCTGAAAAAATATAGAATACATGCCTGCACCGATGTAACAGGTTTTGGTCTTTCTGGACATTTGCTGGAAATGACCGGAGATAAATATCAGGCTGAAATACATGCCTCAAAATTACCTGTTATAAAAGAAGCAATAGATTACGCAGATGAATTTTTAACAACAGGCGGTGGTCAGAAAAATAGAAATTATGCAGGGGATAAAATCCTGTTTAATGATGTACCGTTTGCTTTGGAAGAAATAATTTTTGACCCTCAGACATCGGGAGGAATTTTGGCGGCAGTTCATCATGATGATGCGGAAGCAGTCAGCAGGGAATTTCCTATTATTGGTGTAATCAGGGAAAGAAAAGACAGTGAAATAAAAATAATTGTAAATAGATAAGGTGATATGGTAATGATTACAGTAAATGCAATGGGACAGCAGTGTCCAATTCCAGTAGTTATGGCAAAGGAAGCAATTAATAAAATGAAGGGTGATGGTGTTGTAAAGGTATTGGTAGACAACGAAATCGCCGTACAGAATTTGGAAAAAATGGCTAAACAGAAGGGCTATGAGGCTAAGGGCGAAAAGATAAAAGATGGGGAATTTGCTGTGACATTAACTATTGGTGAAGTCAGTGCTGAAATTGTAAATAATGAAGAAATTTCCTGTCAGCCTGATACAATAGATAAGAGTTATATTGCAGTAATAAATACAGACACTATGGGTACTGGCGATGAAAAATTAGGCAAACAGCTATTGAAGGGCTTTATCTTCGCTTTAAGCAAACAGGATATTCTGCCAGCTTCTATAATTTTCTATAATCGTGGTGCTTTTATGACAACAGAAGGCTCTGAAAGCATTGAGGATTTAAAGAATTTAGAAGCAATGGGTGTAGAAATTCTTACCTGTGGTACCTGCATGGACTATTATGGTATCAAGGATAAATTACAGGTAGGTACATCAACTAATATGTACGTTATAGTAGAAAAACAGGTTAATGCCAACAGGATTGTACGCCCATGATAAAGCCAGTTTTTAAAGATAATCTGATTGTAGTGAGAGGTGCAGGAGATATTGCTTCTGGTGCCATATATGCACTGTATAAGGCTGGTTTTCCAGTTATTATCCTCGATATTGCCAATCCATCTGCCATAAGGAGAAAGGTAGCTTTTTGTGAAGCGGTATTTGATGGAAAATGTACTTTAGAGGGCGTGACATGTACGCTCGTAAAATCAGTACAGGAAGCAAGGGATTTAGCTTTAAATGGAGAACTTCCTTTATTAATTGATGAAGAAGGAAAGAGCATAGAGGAACTAAAGCCTAAAATTTTAGTTGACGCTATTCTTGCAAAAATAAATTTGGGGACAAAGCGTAGTATGGCGGATTTTGTCATAGGTTTAGGACCTGGATTTACGGCAGGAAATGGTGAAAATGATTTGCATTGTGTGGTAGAAACCATGCGTGGACATAATCTCGGCAGGCTTATTTATAATGGTGCACCATTGCCTAATACTGGTGTTCCGGGTGTAATTGCTGGTGTAGCAGAGGAAAGAGTAATTCATGCGCCTACCTCCGGTAAAATAAATTTATTACATGATATTGGTGATATTGTGGAAAAAGGAGAAGTATTAGCAACTATTGGTGAGGAAAAAATTCCTGTGCCAGCTACTATTTCGGGTGTACTTCGTGGCATAATCCGCAATGAATATCCTGTTACAAAAGGCTTGAAAATAGCAGATATTGACCCTAGAAGGGAACAGCAGAAAAACTGTTATACTATTTCTGATAAGTCAAGGTCAATAGGCGGAAGTGTCTTAACAGCGGTTATGACTTATATAACTGGAAGGTGATATGGGTGATATATTTTGATAATTCGGCTACGAGCTATCCAAAGCCTAAAGAGGTAATTGAGGCGACGGTTTATGCTTTAGAAAACTATGGAAGCAGTGGCAGAAGCTTTTACGATTTATCACTGAAATCAAGCCGTTGTATTTATTCTGTAAGGGAAAAAATAGCAGAATTATTTCATTATGGCTTTCCAGAGCAGGTGGCATTTACCAGCAATTCAACAGAAGCACTCAATATTGCAATAAAGGGATTATTTCATAAAGGTGAGCATGTAATAACTACGGTTTTAGAGCATAATTCAGTTTTAAGACCTCTTTATGAAATAGAGAAAAATGGCGTAGAAATAACCATTGTTTCAGCAGATAGTTTAGGAAGAATTACACCTGAAGCAATAGAAGCAGAAATTAAGGAAAATACAAAGGGTATTGTCTGTACGCATGTTTCCAATTTAACAGGATATTGTCTTGATATTGAGAAAATAGGAAAGATATGTCAAGAAAATAATTTGTATTTTGTTCTTGATACATCACAGAGTGCTGGCGTATTAGATGTTGATATGGAAAAGTGCAATATTACTGCACTTTGCTTTACTGGTCATAAAGGTCTTTATGGACCGCAGGGGACAGGCGGTATTATCTTACGTAAGGATGTACCGATAAAAGTATGGAAATCTGGCGGTACAGGAGTACAGACATTTTCTAAAAATCAGCCTGACAGTATGCCGGTGTTATTGGAAGCAGGAACGCTTAATGTACATGGTATAGCAGGTTTGGGTGCAGGAATTGACTACATTAATAAAAAGGGAAAAGATGTAATTTATCATAATGCAGATATTCTTCTAAGGAAATTTTATGATGAAATAAAGGATATTCCGGAAATTACCATTTATGGTGAGTACAGTCAAAAAGAGCGTGGTGCAGTAATAGCTATAAATATTGCTGATGAACCATCGGGATATGTCAGCGATTATCTATATCAGGAATATGAAATCTGCACTAGAAGCGGTGGTCACTGTGCTCCTTTACTGCATCAGCATTTTCAGACAGAAAAGCAGGGAATGGTGCGTTTCAGCTTCAGTCACCAAAATACAATGGAAGAAATAGAAATTGCGGTTGAAGCGTTAAAGAGATACATAAGAGAATAGAAATGAGAAAGAGATTGCCTTATCTTGTCATAACCTTTGATACGACAACCTTCGCTATGCAAATGGAAAAAATAGCATTGGAGGCAGGGAAAAAGGGAAGACTTATTCCTTTGCCAACTCAGATAAGTGCTGGCTGTGGGCTGGCTTTCTGTGTAAATGGGTATAGTGAAGAATTGAAGGGTGAATGGCAGGAATTTTGTCAAAAAAATATTATAAAGTACAGAGAAATTTGTGAGGTATGGCTATGAGGCTGTTGGAGACTATTGGCTATAATGACAAAATAAAGGTTATTGCCTTAATCGGTGCTGGCGGTAAAACTACGACCATGTATAGAATAGCCTCCTGCCTTAATAAAATAGGTAAAAAAGTAATTTGCACGACTACGACACATATATTAAAGCCAAAGGAAAAATATCCCTTCCCCGTACTGGGGACACCAATGAAGGATAATCCTGAAAAACTTTCGGCTGTTTCGGTGGAAGATTATCAAAGGATATGTAAGGAATACGATGTGGTTTTAGTAGAAGCCGACGGTGCAAAGGGTATGTATATAAAATTACCAGCCAGCCATGAACCGGTTATTCCTAAAAATGCAGATTTAGTCCTGTGTATTGCAAGTATGGGTGCTTTGAATAAACCATTGAAGGAAGTATGCCACCGTACAGAAATAGTTAGTAAAAGACTTAATATCACAGAGGACAGTATTGTTAAAATATCGGATATAGCAAAGGTATTGAAAATTATGTGTACAGAAGTAGTTCCTAAGAATATGAAAGCCGTTCCTATACTGACAAAGGTCATTATGGAAAGAGGTGAGGTAATAACAGCTACAGAATTATTTCCAAATTGTGGAAATAGATGTATTATTGATGAAAACCATGAATTATATAATGAATTAAAAGCGTATTTTTCTGATTTACCTAAAATAGTTACCATAGCTGATAAAAAGTTTTTTCTTGAAAAAATCACATCTTCACCAGAGCTGATTATTGCAGGAGGTGGTCATGTAGGTCTTGCAACGGCAAAGCTGGGTGCTTTTATAGGTATGAAAGTAACCGTAATAGACAGCAGAGAAGAATTTGCTGACAAAGAGCGTTTTTCTATGGCAGATAAGGTATTGTGCTGTGATTTCAAGGAAGGTCTTTCCCGTAATTATGGCTCAAATGCTTATTTTGTAATTGCCACACAGGGACATGAATATGATGAGGAAGCATTAGAGGCTGTTTTAGCAAATAATTACCGCTATGCAGGTATGATAGGAAGTAAAAAGAAAACAGCTTTTGTCATGGAAAACCTCATAAAAAAAGGCTGGTCACAGGATATTTTGGCGAAGGTGCATGCTCCGATTGGCTTAAATATTAATGCGGCTACGCCAGAGGAAATAGCAATCAGCATTATTGCAGAAATTATTCAGGAAATGAATAATGGACGTGCAGTAAAGAATATGCCTGATGTATTTTCCTTTATAGAAAAGAATGATGAAGCTATGGTTTTGGCTACTATAATTGATAAGGAAGGATCGTCGCCACGAGGAATCGGTACAAGAATGGTTGTAAGGGCTGATGGCAGTATCGTAGGTACAATTGGCGGTGGCAAGGTAGAAGCGGCAGTTATAAAGGATGCGTCTGATATACTGAAAAATGGTAATTCCAAGGTAATAGAATATGGTGTGAATTTTGCAGGAAATAACAGTTTAGGTATGGCTTGTGGAGGAGCGGTAAAGGTTTTATTGGAAATTGCAAAAAGCAGGTGATATTATGGAAAGCTTAAAAAATGATACCGGTTATGATGTATGTAATATTGCAGTAGTTATTCTCTGTGCTGGCAAAGGAACAAGGATGGGAAACCGCAATAAACTTTTGATGGAAATTGAAGGTGTACCTCTTTATGAGCGTATTTGGCGGGAACTATTTAAGGTAGACAGCATATTGCCAAGCCATATTAAGATTACCCAGAAAATATTGGTGACAGCTTACGATGAAATAGCTGAAAATGCAGAAAGTCATAAGGGATATAAATTATCTGTAATAAGAAATGATGATCAGGACCAGGGACAGTCACACAGTATTAAGCTGGGTTTAGAACAGGTGGATAAGGATGTTGATGGAGTTATGTTCTGTCCTTCTGACCAGCCTTTTGTCACAAGAGATATTCTATGTCAGCTGATGGATTATTTTGCAGATAGCAATAAAATTATTGTTCCAAGCTATAATGGTAAGAATACAAGTCCATGTATTTTTCCTAGAAGATTTATCGGCAATTTCATGAATTTAAGCGGTGATATAGGCGGCAGAGATGTTTATGTTGACCATTTAGATGAAGTAAAAATGATTGAATATAATAAAGAAAATTTTTATTCTACGGATGATTACGATTATGATGTAAATCCATTTATAGACATTGATACAATAGAGGATTATGAAACGGCATTGAAGATTAAGAAAAGGAAGTGATTAATGTGTATTCAATTAAGGAATACGTAATAGCAACTACTTTAGAAGAAGCATATAACCTCAATCAAAAGAAAACAAACAGAATTATTGCTGGTAATATGTGGCTTCGTCTTGGTAATGCCAATATCGTAAATGCAATTGATTTAAGTAAATTAGGCTTAAATAAAATTGAAGAAAACGATGAAGAATTTCAGCTCGGGTGTATGGTGTCACTTCGTCAAATGGAGTTAGACGAAAAATTAAATGATTATACTAAGAACGCTTTGCGTGACTGTGTAAAGGATATTGTAGGTACTCAGTTTAGAAATTCTGCTACTGTAGGCGGAAGTATTTGGGGACGTTTCGGATTTTCTGACGTTCTGACCTGTATGCTGGCTATGGATACAGAGGTTGAGCTTTACAAGGCAGGCCGTATTTCTTTAGCGGATTTTGTTAATATGAAGCCTGACAATGATATTTTGGTAAAGGTGATTATTAAGAAAAATGACGGTAAGGCTAATTATCAGGCTTTGAGAAATGCCGCAACGGATTTTCCTGTTATTGCCTGCTGTGCAGTAAAGAAATCTGATGGCTGGAGTTTTTCCATTGGTGCTAAGCCAACCAAGGCAGTTCGTTATACAGCTTCCTTAGAGGATATTCAGAATAATATGGATGGTACCTTAGATGATATTTTAGAAAAAATCACCTTTGGTACAAATACCAGAGCAAGCAAGGAATATCGCAAGGCCATGGCAAAGGTTTTACTGAAACGTGCCATAAAGAATATTGAAACAGATGGGCAGGAGGTGTGATTATGGAAATTAATTACGTTTTAAATGGCAGGAAGATTAAAGCAGAAATTTCTGCTGACGATATGCTTCTTGGACAGCTTCGTGCTCAGAAATGCTTCAGTGTAAAATGTGGCTGTGAAACTACAAACTGCGGTCTTTGCACTGTATGGCTTGATGGGGTTCCTGTACTTTCCTGTGCAGTGCCAGCGGCTAGAGCAGAAGGTCATGAGATAACTACTCTTGAAGGCTTGCAGAAGGAAGCTCGTGAATTTGCACAGTTTATGGCAGAGGAAGGCAGTGACCAGTGCGGTTTCTGTAATCCTGGCTATGTGATGAATGTTTTGGCTATGGCAAGGGATTTAAAAAATCCTACGGAAAAGGAAATTTGTGATTATCTTTCCGGCAATCTCTGCCGTTGTACTGGTTATACAAGTCATATGAGAGCTATTAAGAAATATTTGGCTTTTTTAAAGGATAAAAAGGCTGAGGAAGCAGGTGATAAAGCATGATTCGTGATGTAAATAAATTACCTAAAACTACAGAAATAAATAAGGCAATTAAGAAAAAGGATTCTGAAGCATTATTGACTGGCAAGCCTGTTTATACCAATGATTTAGCTCCTGAAGACTGCCTTGTTTTGAAAATTCTTCGCAGTCCATATCCTCACGCTATTGTTAAAGAAATCAATACAAAAATTGCTGAAAAATTTCCTGGTGTAGAATGTATTTTAACACATGAAAATGTACCAAAAACACGTTTTACAATAGCAGGTCAGACCTATCCTGAATTTAGTCCTTATGACAGATTAATTCTCGATAAGCACCTTCGTTTTGCTGGTGATGCAGTAGCAATTGTAGCGGCTGTTGATGAAAAAACAGCGAATAAGGCATTAAAGGCAATCAAGGTAAAATATGAGAAGCTGGAGCCATTGCTGGATTTCCATAAGGCAAAGGATAATGAAATTGTCGTTCATCCAGAAAGTGACTGGCTGAGCATGGTGGACTGTCATGGTGATGTAAAGAGAAATCTTGTAGCAGAAGACCATGAAACCCATGGCGATATGGAAAAAGTCCTTTCTGAATGTGATGTAGTTATTGATGAAACCTATCATACCGGTCAGGCACAGCAGTCCATGATGGAGACATTCCGCTCCTATGCTTATCCTGATGCTTATGGCAGAATAACGATTGTTTCTTCTACTCAGGTACCTTTCCACGTAAGAAGAAATGTAGCAAGAGCATTGGAAATTCCTAAATCACAGGTGAGAGTAATTAAGCCAAGAATCGGTGGCGGTTTTGGTGCAAAGCAGACCTGTGTATCAGAAATTTACCCTGCTTACGTAGCAAAAATTACAGGCAAACCTGCCAAATTACTTTATACCAGAGAAGAAACTTTAATCGCTTCTTCGCCACGTCACGAATCGGATGTACGTATCAGAATTGGTGCGATGAAGGATGGCAAAATAAGAGCTATTGAATTAAGTTCCCTGTGGAATGCAGGTGCTTATGGTGAGCATAGTACCACTACTGTTACCCTGTCAGGACATAAGAATTTACCTCTTTATGGCAATTTAGAAGCATTTGGTTTTCACTATGAAGTAGTTTATACTAACACTCTTGCGGCAGGTGCTTATCGTGGCTATGGTGCAACTCAGGGTAATTTTGCATTGGAGTCTGCCATTAATTTATTAGCAGAAAAATTAAATATGGATGTGGCTGAATTGCAGGCAAAAAATATTTTAAAAGAAGGCCAGCTTATGCCAGCATATTTTAATGAAACAGCTAATTCCTGTGCACTTGACCGCTGTCTTGAGCACGTGATGGAAATGAGCGACTGGAAGAATAAGCCACGCAAGCGTATTATGCCAAATGGTAAAATTCGTGGTACTGGTATGGCGGTAGCTATGCAGGGTTCCAGCATTTCTCATGTGGATACTGCTTCTGTTACCATTAAGGTAAATGATGACGGTTTTTATACCATGAATATCGGTGCAACGGATATGGGTACTGGCTGTGATACAATCCTCGCACAGATAGCGGCAGAATGCCTTGAATGCTCTGCCGACAATATTATAGTTCATGGCGTAGATACCGACCTTTCTCCTTATGACAGTGGTTCGTATGCTTCAAGTACAACCTATCTCACTGGTATGGCAGTAGTAAAGACCTGTGAGTCATTAATCAAATTAATTCGTGAAACTGCGGCAAAGAAATTAGGGTGCAGTTTTGAGGAAACCGAATTTACTGGCAAGGGCGTAATCTGCACAAATAATGATAAATTCATTTCTCTGATTGACCTTTCTTATGCGGCACAGTGCGGTGCAATTGCTCCTCTCCATGCTACTGAGGCACATCATTCACCTGTTTCACCACCACCATATATGGCTGCTGTAGCTGAGGTAGAAATTGATCCAGAAACTGGCAAGATTGAACTTGTTCAGTATGATGCAGTGGTGGATTGCGGTACTGTCATTAATCCTGCTCTGGCAAAGGTTCAGGTGGAAGGCGGTCTGGTACAGGGCATAGGCATGGCTCTTACTGAGGATCCTGCTTACAATAGTACAGGACATTTGAAGCATAAGAATTTTATGCAGTATAAGCTCCCTGTACGCAGTGAAGTAATGAATATCAACGTAGATTTTGAAAGCAGTTATGAGCCTATGGGACCTTTTGGTGCAAAATCAATTGGTGAAATAGTAATTAATACCCCTGCACCTGCCATAGCGAATGCTGTTTATGCCGCAACAGGCTACATGGCACATGATTTGCCAATCAAGCCAGAAAATGTTTACTGGGCTATGCATGAAAAGGATTAACCTTATTTAGTCATTTTAGGAAGAAAATGC